>DATMVI010000113.1:0-9526 GCA_035563275.1 Pyrinomonadaceae bacterium | reverse complement strand
GGCCTCGCGCGGGGCGACGACGATTGAGATTGTCGGTAACCGGGATTCACCGCGGAGGAGACGGTGGAAGACGCGGAGGGCGCGGAGAAAACTAATTGTCTTCTCCGCGCCCTCCGTCTCTTCCACCGTGTTGAGATGAGCGCCCGCGACACTCGACCGCCGGCCGTTCTACTCACGCCGGTTCCGGTCGTTCAGGTCGAAGAGGGTGCGGAGGGCGCGGCGCAGCGCTTCGTCGCCGGACTTTTCCAACTCCTCAAGCTCCTCGGGGGTGGCGCGGCCGGAGGTGGCAGCGTTGATGCGCTGCCACATCGCCTCGCGCGCGCGGAGGAACTCTTCGGGCAGCGGCTTGCCGCAGTAGTTGCAGGCGGGGCTGCCGAGCGCGACGAGGCGGCGGCGGCAGTGAGGGCAGTTGCGGTAGTCAACCGCCTCGCGCGGCCCGGCCGCCGCGCCGCAGTTCGGGCACTTCGTCGCGCCTTCGGCGTAAGCCCCGTGGCAGTATTCGCAGACGCTCGGCATCGGTCTTCAAACAGCCCGGCGCGCGCGACGCGGCCTGAGCGGCCCCCGATTACGTTTCGGCGAGGGCCGCTCAGGCGGCGGCCGTGCCGCAGTTGGCGCAGAACTTCGCGCCGGGCGCGAGCGGCGAGTCGCACTTCGAGCACTTCTTCGGCTCCATCGAAGTGCCGCACTGCGAGCAGAATTTCGCGCCGGCCGTCACTTGGTTCTGGCAGTTCGGGCAGGCCACGGTCGCGGCCTGCGGCGAAGGCGCGGGCGTCCCGCAGTTGACGCAGAACTTCGCGCCCACGGGGTTCTGCGTCTGACACTTCGGGCACGCGACCGTCTGCGCCGCCCCGCCGCCCTGCTGCTGCCCCTGACCGCCCTGCCCCCCGCCGCGGATGCCCTCGGCCATCACCTGCCCGAAGCCGAAGCCCATGCCGAGGCCCATCCCCTGCCCGGCCGCCCCGCCGGGCTGGCGCGCCGCGTCCTGCATCGACTCGGCCGCCTTGTAGCGCATGTACCTGTCCATGTCGCCGAGCGCGGACATCGAGGCGCGCTCGTCGATCTTCTTCTGCACCTCCTCGGGCGGCGTGATGGCCGAGATGAGCATGTCCACCAGCTCAAGGCCCTGCTTGCTGAAGTCCTCGGCGACGCGCGCCTTGACGCCCGCGGCCAGCTCGTCGTAGTAGGCCGGCAGGTCGAAGACGGTCTTCAGGTTCTCGCCGAGCAGGTCGTTCAGGCGCGAGACGACGATGTCGCGGAGGTACTCGCCGAGGCTCTGGGTCGAGACGATCTGGCGCGTGCCGACGACCGAGCCGACGAAGAGCGCGGGGTCTGCGACGCGGAACGAGTACTTGCCGAAGGCGCGCAGGCGCACCATGTAGAGTTCCGAGTCGCGGAACGGGATCGGCTCTTTCGTGCCCCACTTCATGTCCTGAAAGGTGTGGCGCGCGACGAAGACGACCGCCGCCTGAAAGGGCGACGTGCCGCCGAAGGGGAGCGAGAGCAGCCGCGTCAGCAGCGGCACGTTCATCGTCGTCAGCGTGTGGCGGCCCGGCCCGAAGGTGTCGAGCGCCTTGCCGTCGCGGTAGAAGACCGCCGACTGGTTCTCCTGCACGATGAGCTGCGCGCCCATCTTGATGTCGGCCGACCCCGAAGGCGGGACGCGGTGGACGACGTGCGACCCCGTCGGGTCGTGGAACTGGATGACTTCGATAGCCACAGGCTGCTTCTCCTCCCCGCCGCGAGCGGCGCGTCTGTTTCGACCAACCCTTTGTCAGTTCTTCAGGGCGATGTCGCCGTTGACCACTTTGATGAGGAGCGGCGCGCCGCCCTCGGCCAGCCGGCCGGCGACGTGGCGGCCGCCGGCGGCAGTCTTCACCACCCGCAGCGGCCCCAACTCCTCCTCGACTTCGATGTCGCCGTCCATCGTCTCGGCCTTCAGGTCGGCGGCCGGGCGCGCGCCGAAGGCGACGGTGACGTTGCCGCGCACGACCGAGAACTCCTGCGGCTCGCGCCGCCCCCCGGCGCCGCCGTAGGCCACCTTGATGTCGCCCCTGCCGAGCTTGCCGCGCACCGCGCCGGGCAGCTCGCCGAGCGTCACCTCGCCCGCCCTCACGTCCACGACGACCGCGCCCTCCAGCTCGCTGACCTCCACGTCGCCCCGCTCCACGTTCACCTCGACGTGGCGCAGCGCGCGCGGCACTTTGACCCTGTAAGAGACGGTCACGTCGCTGCCGCCCGGCGCGCTCGCCAGCGCGAGCCGCCCGCCCGCGTGCGAGGCCATGACGCGCGTCGCCGCGCGCCCGCGCGCGTCGCCGCCCCCCTTGACGACCGTCACCTCGGCGGCCGGCTCGTCCCACCCCTCGACGGTCACGTCGCCGCGGACGTTCCTGAGGCTGAAGGACGAGGCGGGGTCTAAGGGGAAGGACTTGGTGAAGGTCGTCTCGTCGTCGCTGACGGTCACGTCGCCCTCCTCGACGGGGAGGGGCGCGCCCGAAGCCTCGACCGCCTCGCGCACGCGCTCGGGCAGGTCGGGCGGGAGGGGCGGGATGAGCCCGTCGCCCTTCTTCACGACGACGACCGGCTGCCTGCCGCGCGCCCTGAACGTGTAGACGAGGGCGAGCGTGCCGAGCACGCTCACGGCGGCGACGGCGGCGAGCGCGAGCACCCACACGCCGCGTCCGCGCCGGGCGGGCGCGTGGTCGAGCGGCGCGGTCTGCTGAAAGCCCGTCCGCGGGAAGCTCGCCGGCGGCGCGTAGCCGCCCGGCACGGGGCCGCGGACGGGGTCTGTGCCGCGCGCGCCGAGCCGCGAGGTGGACGCGGGCGGCCCCGAGGTCGGCGCGCCCTCGGACAGGATGCGCGTCGGCGCATCCTCGCCCTCGGCCGCGACGGACGCCCCGCACCTCCGGCAGAACTGCTGCCCCTCGAACAGCTCCGCCCCACAGTTTGCGCAACGGACATCCATAGTAGCCAGTAGTCAGTAGTCAGTAGTCAGTAGAAAGACCTTCGGCGGCGAATCGTCAGCGCGTCAGCGTCAACAACAGCAACGCGGAGCGCTACTGACTACTGTCTACTGACTACTTCTTTCAGCTGAACATCGGCCGCCCCGGGTTGCCGTCGGGGCGGAAGCTTTCGATGGCGCGGTAACGCTCGTCGAAGGTGCGGTTGAGGTCGTCGGCCGCGCGCTCGACTTCGGCGGCCGCCGCCTTGAGGCCCTCGGCCGTGGCCCCGCGCTCGGCCAGCGTCTGCGCCTGCCGCTCCAGCTCCTCGACCTTCTCGACGAGGGCGAGGTCGAAGCGGTAGAGCCGGTCGAGTTCGGCCTCCTGAATCTTGACCGCGTCGAAGAAGCCGGCGTAGCCGTAGGAGGCGAAGCGGACGCGGTTCTCGATCTGGTCGATCTTCTTCGAGACCCGCTCCAGCGGGCCGACCTCGAAGAGCCGGCCCGCCGAGGACAGCTCCCGCACGAGGTCGCTGACGGGCCGCTTGGTGGCGCGCAGCCGGTCGGCGAGGTGCTCGCGGTGCAGCTTGTCTATGTCGCGCCGCCTCTCCTTCTCGACGTACCCGCTGTAGCCCGGAATCTTGTCGCCGAGCCGCTCAAGCCAGTTGCGCTGGTCGCTCATTAGGGTTCTCCAAAAGGGTGTCAGGTGCCGGGCGCCGGGTGCCGCGCGGCGCCCCGACCGGCACCCGGCGCCCGACACCCGTCACCCTCTCAAATACGCTCCCGCCGTCGTTGGGGTTTCGGCCCCAAGATTCTAACACCGCGGGCGGGCCGCGCGCATAGCGGTTGCGCGGAAATTGCCCCGCGCATATTATACTTTCAGTTCACGTCCCCGCAGATTAACGGCACGCGCGACACGCCCCCGCCGCCGGGGGTCGCCCCAAAACCAAATGTTCCGGGAAGGACTATGAGCGCTGAACACGTCGAGACGCCCCCCGCCAGCCCCGCGCCCGGCGGCAAGTACGTCTACTGCATCATCGAGTCGAAGCAGCCGCGCAGTTTCGGCCCCATCGGCATCGGCGGCCGCGGCGACGAGGTCTACACCGTCCACCACGGCGAGATGGCCGCCGTCGTCTCCAACACCCCCATTCAGGTCTACGACCCGACGCGCGAGAACGTCTTCGCGCACGAGCAGGTCAATGAGACGGTGATGCGCGAGTTCACCGTCCTGCCGATGGCCTTCGGCGTGCTCTTCCGCACCGAGGACGACATCATCGAGCTGATGCGCGGGACTTACGAGGCCCTGCGCGACGTGCTGGCGAAGATGGAGGGCAAGGTCGAGTTCGGCCTCAAGGTCAACTGGGATCGCGAGCGCGTCATCGCCGAGATCGAGGAGGAGAGCGAGGAGATTCGCAACCTCAAGGAGCAGATCACCTCGCGCGGCTCCGGCTCGACCTACTTCGCGCGGATGCAGCTCGGCCGGTTGATCGAGGCCGCGCTCTCGGCCAAGTCCGACGCCTACGTCCACGAAATCTACGCGGGGCTGCGGGACACGGCCGTCGCCTCGCGCGCCAACAAGCCCATCGGCGACAAGATGATCATGAACGCCGCCTTCCTCATCGAGCGCGAGCGCGAGCAGGAGTTCGACACGAAGGTCAAGGAGATCGCCGCCCGCTACGAGGGCAAGCTCTCCTTCAAGTACACGGGCCCGTGGCCCCCCTACAACTTCGTCCACATCCGCCTCAAGCTGGAGCGCGGCGAGGGGGCGGCATGAAACAGTAGACAGTAGTCAGTAGTCAGTAGTCAGTAGCGCCCCGCGCGACGCACTGACGCCGACACGCGAACGATTCGCCGCCGAAGGTCTTCCTACTGTCTACTGTCTACTGTCTACTGACTACTGTCCACTATGTTTTTCATCGACGACTTACTGCTCGCGCCGGTCAACGGCTTCAAGTTCATCCTGCGGCAGGTGCAGCAGATCGCCGACCGCGAGTTGAACGACGAGTCGGTGATTAAGGAGCAACTGCTGGAGTTGCAGATGCGGCTGGAGCTGGAGGAGATTTCCGACGAGGATTACGCCGCGGCCGAGGCCGAGCTGTTCGCGCGGCTGCGCGCCGTCAAGCAGCGACAGCTCGAAGCCCTCGGCCAAGTGCACACGGCCGACACCTCCTCCATCGTCATCGAGGCCGGCGGCGACGACGAGGGCGGCTTCTACGAGCCGGGCGGCGGCCGCTGAAGGCAGTCGGGTGTCGGGTCGCGGGTTTCGAGTTCCGAGTTAAAAGAGCATGGCTTCGACTCGCCCCCCCAAACCCGGGACGCGCGCCCCCAAGACCCGAACCCGCAGCCCGAAACCCGCGACCCTCCCCCCCCTCCCCGAAGACTTCCCTGCGACGCGTTACCTTTTCTTCGGCGGCAAGGGCGGCGTCGGCAAGACGACGGCCGCCGCCGCCGCGGCCCTCCTGCTCCTCGACGCCGCGCCGCCCGGCCAGAGCATCCTCCTCTTCTCGACCGACCCCGCGCACTCGCTCTCCGACAGCCTCGGCTCCGAGGTCGGCGACCGCACGGCCGAGGTCGCGCGCCGCGGCCGCGCCCGCGAAGCGCCGCGCCTCTTCGCGCGCGAGATGGACGCCGCCCGCGCCCTCGAAGAGTTCAAGGACAAGCACCGCCGCGTGCTGGCCGAGATCGCCGACCGCGGCACGATTCTGGACGAGGCCGACATCAACGACCTGCTCTCGCTCTCGCTGCCCGGCATGGACGAGGTGATGGCGCTCTTCGAGCTGAGCGAGATCGAGGGCGCGGGCGAGTTCGCCCGCGTCGTCGTGGACACCGCGCCGTCGGGCCACACGTCGCGGATGCTGCGCCTGCCCGAAGTCTTCGCGCGCTGGCTCGGCGCGCTCGACGTGATGTCGGAGAAGCACCGCTACATGGTCGCGCACTTCGGGCGGGGCCGCGCGCGCGAGGACGAGGTTGACCTCTTCCTGCGCGAGTTGGCCGGGCGCGTCGGCCGCGTGCGCGAGATGCTCTACGACCCGGCGCGCGCCGCCTTCACGCTCGTCGCCACGCCCGAGGCGATGGCCTTCGAGGAGACCGCCCGCTACTTCAGGACGCTGCGCGACGAAGGCGTCCCCGTCACCGACCTCCTCGTCAACCGCGTCGAGCGCGAGCGCGGAGGCTGCCCCTTCTGCCGCGCCCGCGCCTCGACGCAGCGGCGCTGGCTGCGCGCGCTCGACAAAGAATTTAAGACGTTGAGGCGCAGCCGCGTCCCCGTCTTCGCCGAAGAGGTGCGCGGCCCCGAAGCCCTGCGCCGCTTCGCGCAGGCGGCGTGGGGGGGCGAGACAGGCGAAAGCCCGGCCGCGGCGGAGGGCGTCTCGGGTCAGGCGCGCGGGACGCTGACGACACGGCAGAGCCCCGCCTCGCGGTCGGGCTTCCGTCTTGAGGCGCGGCGGCTGCTCATCTTCGGAGGCAAGGGCGGGGTCGGTAAGACGACGGCCGCGGCCGCGTGCGCCCTCGCGCTCGCCGAGCGGGACGAGTCGGCGCGCGTCCTCGCCTTCTCGACCGACCCGGCCCATTCGCTCTCCGACAGCTTCGACGAAAGCGTCGGCGAGTTGAAGCAGGGCGTCGCCGGCCTCGCGAACCTCGACGCGAAGGAGATCGACCCGGCGGCGCGCTTCGAGGAGTTGAAGGAGCGCTACCGGCGCTGGACGGACGAGCTGTTCGAGTCGCTGACCGGCGGCTCGCGCTGGGAGGTGCAGTTCGACCGCGAGGCGATGCGCGAGCTGGTCGCGCTCGCGCCGCCCGGCATCGACGAGATCGCCGCCCTTTCGGCCGTCAGCGACCTGCTCGACGAGGGCGCTTACACCACCATCGTCCTCGACACCGCGCCGACCGGCCACCTCCTGCGCTTCCTCGAACTGCCTGGCGTGGCGCTCTCCTGGATCAGGACTTTCATCAAGCTGCTCCTCAAGTACAAGAACGTGGTACGCTGGGGCGGCGTGGCCGAGGAACTGGTCGCGCTCTCGAAGTCCATCAAGCGCGTCGCGGCGCTGCTGACCGACCCGTCGGCGAGCGAGTTCGTCGGCGTCGCCATCCCCGAACGGATGAGCCTCGCCGAGACCGCCCGGCTCGCCGAGAGTCTCGAACGTCTGCGAGTGCCGATGCGCCGCCTCGTCGTCAACAACGTCGTGCCCGCGGAGGCGGCCGAAGGGTGCGACTTCTGCGCCGCGCGGCGCCGCGCGCAGGCGCGGGTGGTCGAAGAGTTCCGGCGCGCGCTCGACCCCGGCGTCCGGCTCTACCTCGCGCCGCAGCGCCCCGAAGAGGTGCGAGGCTCGGAAGGGCTGCGCGAACATTTCGAGGGGTGGCGCGCGCTCGCCTGAGGCCGCGGCCTGATGAGACGCAGACTCGCGCTCGCGTTTAGTGTCGCCGCGGCGGCCGTCACGCTCGCCGCGCCGGCCTGTTCGTCCTTCCGGCGTGCGGCCTCCCTGCGCGTCGAGGCGCGCACCGAGCGCGGGCCGGTCGCGGGCGCGACCCTGTACCTGCTCGACGCTGACCTCATCGGGCTGGCGATGGCCGGAGACGACGCCGGCGACCCCCTACGCGCGGCCGTCCACCGCGAGCATCCGCGCCTCAGAATCCTCGCCGGGCTGATGAACGGGCGGCGCTACTCGGCCTACCCGCTCGGCCCGGACGTGAGGCTTTTGCTGTCGCAGTCGAGGCCGCTCTGGGAGCGGCGCGTGCGGCGCACGGCGCGCGCGGACAAGCGGGGCCGCGCCGCCTTCGACGGCCTCGCGCCCGGCGTCTACTGGCTGATGTGCCTCGACGAGCGCGACGGGCGCGTGGCCTTCTGGAACCTCTGGCTCCCCCTCGGGCGCGGCGCGAGCGAGGTGACGCTCGACAACGCGAACGCGCTGACCCTAAGCGACGCGGGCCCCGCGAGGTGACGCGCGGCGCCATTTAATTTTCGGCACGGAGTTCGGCAGAAGTTGAGCGGGCGACGGACGACGAAGACGAAGGCGAAGGGCGGCCGGGCCGGGGGCGCGGCCACGGCCCTTTACGTCTACTGCGTCGGCGCGGCCGGACAACTCGCGCCGCTCGTCGGCGAAGGTGGGCCGGAGGCGATTGAAGATTCGTCGCCGCTCGAACTCGTGAGCGCGGGAGGGTTGGCCGCGGTCGTCAGCGCCGTGCCTCTGGCCGACTACGGCGAGGAGGGTTTGGCGGCGCGGCTCGCGGACGCGACGTGGACGGCCACGCGCGCGCTGCGGCACGAGCGCGCCGTCGAGCACTTCGCGCGGCGCGCGGCCGTCGTGCCGCTGCGCTTCGGCACGATCTACCTGCGGCGCGAGTCGGTCGCGCGGATGCTTGAAGAGCGCGGCGCGTCGCTCGCCGCGGCCCTCGCGCGGCTCGAAGGGCGCGACGAGTGGGGCGTCAACCTCTTCGTCTCGCGCGGCGTGTTGCGCGGCGAGGTCGAGCGCGTCAGCCCGCGCCTGCGCGAGCTGGCCGAGCGCGCCGCCGCGTCGCCGCCCGGTCAGGCTTACCTCCTCCGCAAAAAGATCGAGGCCGCGCGCGACGACGAGACGCGCGCCGAGACGCGCCGCGCCGCCGCCGAAGTCGAGCGCCGCCTGCGCGACGCCAGCGACGCCGCGGCCCGCCTGCGCGTCCTCAAAGACGAGGCGGCCGAGCAGGGCGAGGTGGCCGCGCGCCTCGCCTTCCTCGTCGAGCGCGCGCGCTTCGAAGAGTTCCGCGCCGCGGCCGAGGCGCTGGCCGCCGACTACGCCTCGCTCGGCTTCCGCCTCGAACTGACCGGGCCGTGGCCCGCCTACAACTTCGTCGGCGGCGGCGACGAAGAGACTTGAGGCCGGGGACTCGTTCAGGACACTCGCCGCATCGAGCCGGGCAACGACAACTCGGGTCGCGCCGGCGGCGGCTTTCAACAGGTCTTCGGCCTCAAGGCCATCTTCTTATGATTGACGAAGAGTTTGCCTTCGACCAAGACGAGGAGCTGTCTCTTTTGGAGACGCTCGACCACGTGCTCGACCGCGGGCTGGTGATCGCGGGCGAGGTGACGATTGCCGTGGCCGACATTGACCTGATCTACGTCGGCCTCAACGTGCTGCTCGGGTCGGTCGAGACCGTCAACGAGGTGGTCGGCGGGCGCGAGCGCCGGCTCGCGGCCCTGCGCGGGCGGGCCGTCGAGGCCGCGGGCGAAGAGGGAGCGGGCGGGAGTTGAGCCTCTACTACGTCTACTGCGTGGGGGACGACATCGCGGACGAGGCGATTGCGGGCGCGGCGGGCCTCGGCGGCTCGCCCGTCCGACTCTTCCCGCGCGCGGGACTCGCGGCGGTCGTCAGCGCGTTCGAGGACGAGCCCGCGCCCGTCACGCGCGAGCACGTGCTGGCCCACAACCGTGTCAACTCTCAGGTGCTCGCGCGCGCCACGCCGCTCCCCTTCCGCTTCGGCACGCTCGCCGCCGAAGAACGCCTCGCCTCGTACATCGACGCGCGCGCGGCGGCGCTGCGCGAGACGCTCGACGCCGTGCGCGGCTGCGTCGAGATGACCGTCAAGGTGATGTGGGGCGAGGCCGGGCCGGAGGGCGGG
>DATMVI010000112.1:0-3500 GCA_035563275.1 Pyrinomonadaceae bacterium | reverse complement strand
CGCGGGCGCGTCTCCGGCCTGCGGCGTGGCGGCCGCGGCCGGCGTCGGGGTCGGCGTCACGCTCGTGCCCTCCATCACCGAGCGGTCGCGGTCGATGCCGGCCGAGATGAAGAGGGCGAGGAGCATGAAGGCCGCGGCCGCGCCGATGGTGATCTTGGCGAGCACGGTCTGCGTGCCGCGCGGGCCGAAGGCGGTGGTCGAGACCGAGCTGGTGAAGAGCGCCCCGGCGTCGGCCTTGCCCGGCTGGAGGAGCACGGCGACGACGAGCACGAGGCAGGCCACGATGAAGATGCTGTAGAGGATGATCGAGAGCAAAACTTTTTTCCTTAATACGTTCCGGCTGAAGTTACCTGTCGTAGTTGACGATCTTCGCGAAAGACTCGGCGTCGAGGCTCGCGCCGCCGACGAGCGCGCCGTCCACGTCCCTCTGGCGCATCAGTCCGGCGATGTTGTCGGGCTTGACCGAGCCGCCGTAGAGGATGCGCAGGCGCTCGGCCGCTTCGGGCGTGTGCCTCTGCGCGAAAACGCGCCGGACAAACGCGTGCATTTCCTGCGCTTGCTCCGGCGTCGCGGTGCGTCCGGTGCCGATGGCCCAGACCGGCTCGTAGGCGATAATGATACGGTCGAGGTCGGAGGCTGTCAAATCGCGCAGGCCGCCCTCGACCTGCCCGCGCACGACCCGCTCGGCGATGCCCGACTCGCGCTGCTCCAGCGTCTCGCCCACGCAGACGATGACCGCCAGCCCGGCGGCGAGCGCCGCCAGAGCCTTGCGGTTCACCATCGTGTCGGTCTCGTGGTAGAACTGCCGCCGCTCCGAGTGGCCGACGATGACGTGAGAGGCGCCCGCGTCCTTCAGCATGTCGGCCGCGACCTCGCCGGTGTGCGCGCCGTGGCCCGTCTCGGTCGAGCAGTCCTGCCCGGCCACGCGCACGTTCGAGCCTTCGAGCCGGTCGGCCACGGTCTTGATCGCCGTGAACGGCGGCGCGATGACCACCTCGCAGTGGCCCGCGTTCGCCACCAGCGGCTTGAGCGCCACGGCCGTCGCCACCGAGTCGGCGAGCAGCTTATACATCTTCCAGTTGCCGGCGATGACAGGCTTTCTCATAAAAGAAGTAGTCAGTAGTCAGTGGTCAGTAGAAGAGCATTCGCTATTAAAGCGTTCGGCGTGTCGGCATCAACGGACTTAGTGCGGAGCCTGCCGTCTACTGACTACCGCGTTTTGTCGTTGAGTGCCGCGACGCCGGGCAGTTCGTCGCCGGCGAGAAATTCGAGGGTGGCCCCGCCGCCCGTCGAGATGTGCGTGATCTTGTCGGCGACGCCGGCCTGCGTGACGGCCGAGACGGAGTCGCCGCCGCCGACGATGACGGTCGCGCCCGCGTCGGCCGCCGCCGCCACGGCCCCGGCGACCGCGACCGTCCCGCGGTCGAAGGGCGGCTCCTCGAAGTAGCCCATCGGGCCGTTCCAGATGATCGTGCGCGCGCCCTCAAGCTCCGAGGCGAAGAGGCGCGCCGTCTCGGCCCCGATGTCGAGGCCGACCTGCCCGATGTTGGTGAACTCGACCGGGATGGTCTTGGCGGCGGGCGTGCCGCCCTTGAGCGGCTCGAAGCTGTCGACCACCTGATGGTCGGTCGGCAGGACGAGCCGGACGCCTTCGGCCTCGGCCCGCGCCCGCAGCGCGCGCGCCGTGTCGAGCATGTCGTTCTCGACGAGCGACTTGCCGGTCGTGAAGCCTTCGGCCTTGAGGAAGGTGTAGGCCATCGCGCCGCCGATGAGAATCTTGTCCACGCGGCGGTCGATGAGCGAGTTGATGACGGGGATTTTGTCCGACACCTTCGCGCCGCCGAGGATGGCGACGAAGGGGCGCCCCGGGTCGTGGAGCGCGCGGCCGAGGTACTCCAGCTCTTTCTCCATCAGCAGCCCGGCCGCGGCCCGCTCGACGTGCCCGGTGATGCCGGCCGTCGAGGCGTGCGCGCGGTGCGCCGCGCCGAAGGCGTCGTTGACGTAGAGGCCGTCGCACAGTTCGGCCAACTGCTTCGCGAAGCCGCCGTCGTTCTCCTCCTCCTCCTTGTGGAAGCGGAGGTTTTCGAGCAGCAGCACGTCGCCGTCTTTCAGGGCCTCGACCGCCGCGCGCGCGGCCGGCCCGACGCAGTCCTCGGCGAAGGCGACCGGCGCGCCGAGCAGGCCCGACAAATGTTCCGCCACCGGCCGCAGGCTGTACTTCTCGACCCGCTCGCCCTTCGGCCTGCCCAAGTGAGACGCGAGGATGACGCGCGCGCCGCGCTCGGTCGCGTGGCGGATGGTCGGCAGCGCGGCTTCGATGCGCGTGTCGTCCTCGACCTTCCCCCCCTTCACCGGCACGTTGAAGTCCACCCGCACGAACACGCGCCGGCCCTTCAGGTCGAGGTCTTTGATGGAAAGCTTATCCATAAACGATGAGTGCGGAGCGCGGAGTGCAGAATGAAAACCACTTCGTCACTTCTGCATTCCGCGCTCCGACTTCCGCGCTCCCCTACAGTCCTTTCCCGGCGATGAACTTGATCAGGTCGCGGACGCGGCAGGAGTAGCCCCACTCGTTGTCGTACCACGAGAGCACCTTGACGAGGTTGCCGCCGATGACTTTGGTGTAGTCGGCGTCGACGATGGACGAGTTCGGGTTCTTGCGGAAGTCCACGGAGACCAGAGGCTCCTCGGAGAAGCCGAGGATGCCTTGCAGCTCCTCGTTGGCCGCGTCCTTCAAAGCCTGATTGACCTCCTCGGTCGAAGTCTCCCGGCCGACCTCGATCACCACGTCCACGAGCGAGACGTTCGGCGTCGGCACGCGAACCGAGATGCCGTCGAACTTGCCCTTGAGTTCGGGCAGGACGAGGGCGACCGCTTTGGCCGCGCCGGTCGAGGTCGGGATCATCGAGAGGGCGGCGGCGCGCGCGCGGCGCAAATCCTTGTGCGGCAGGTCGAGGAGTTGCTGGTCGTTCGTGTACGAGTGGATGGTGGTCATCTGCGCCGAGACGACGCCGAACTTCTCGTGGATGACTTTGGCGACGGGCGCGAGGCAGTTGGTCGTGCAGGAGGCGTTCGAGATGACGTGGTGCGCCGCCGGGTCGTAAGAGTTCTCGTTGACGCCGAGGACGATGGTGATGTCCTCGTTCTTGGCCGGCGCGGAGATGATGACCTTTTTGACGCTGCCGCGCAGGTGCTTCTTGGCGTCCTCGGCGTTCGTGAAGCGGCCGGTGGACTCGACGACCACCTCGGCCCCGACCGACTCCCACGGAATCTGCGCCGGGTCTTTCTCGGCGAAGACGACGAACTCGTCAGAGCCGACGCGGATGCCCTTGTCGGTCGCCGCGACCTCCTCTTCGAGGTTGCCGAGCACGGAGTCGTACTTTAAGAGGTGCGCGAGCGTCTTCGTGTCGGTGATGTCGTTGACGGCGACGAAGTCTATGTCTGTGTCGCCGAGCGCGGTGCGCAGGATGTTGCGGCCGATGCGGCCGAAGCCGTTGATG
>DATMVI010000111.1:0-4921 GCA_035563275.1 Pyrinomonadaceae bacterium | reverse complement strand
CGCGCGCGAGGGCGAGCAGTTCAACGCGGCGCAGGCCGCGGGCACGCTCTCGACGGGCGAGCGCGTCGCGACCGCCACGGCGCGCGCGGCCGTCCGCGTCCGCCGCGGCGTCTTCTCGTCGCAGCAGGTCGTCCTCGGCCGCGTCTTCGAGGACGCCAACGGCAACGGCCTCTTCGACAAAGATGAGAAGGGCCTCGCCGACGTGCGCATCTACCTCAACAACGGCCAGTCGGTCGTGACCGACTCGGCCGGCCTCTACAACTTCCCCGTCGTCAACGAGGGCGCGCAGGTGCTCTCGCTCGACCCCGTGACGCTCCCCTACGGCTACGCGCCGGCCGCCACGGGCCGCCGCGACGAGCAGACCTGGACGCGGCTGCTGCGCACGCCCCTCGGCGGCGGCGCGCTCCTGCGCCAGAACTTCGCGCTGCGCGCCGACGACGACATGGCCTCCGCGGGCGGTCACGTCGCCGCCCCTGCCGCCGCGCCGTCGAACCGCCTGAGCGCGCCGGCGACTCCGCAGACGGCCGGGCTCGCCGGCTCGCTCTTCGGCGGCGGCGCTCAGGCGGAAGCGAAGGCAGAGACGAGTGAGGCGAGTGAGGCGAGTGAGGTGAGTGAGACGAAGGGGACGAGCGGGGCGGCAGCGCCGAAAGCCCCGGGGCCGTCGGCCGCGGGCACGTACGAGCTGGTGACGACCGAGACGCTGGAGCCGGTCGCGCCCGGCGCGGTGCGCGTCGTCTCGCCGCGCGCGGAGGAGACGGTGCTCGGCGCGTCGCTCGAAATCTCGGCGCAGGTCAACGGCGCGTGGTCGGTCTCGGTCGAGGTCGAGGGGCGCAAGGTTCCCGACTCGAAGGTCGGCGAGCGCCGGCTCGACCGCAAGAACGACATCGCCACCTTCAACTTTGTCGGCGTCAACGTCGCGCCCGGCCCCAACCGCATCCGCGTGACGGCCGTCGGCCCCGAAGGGCAGGAGGGGCGCAGCGTCGAACTCGTGGCCTACGGGCGCGGCCCCGCCAAGCGGCTCGAAATCGTCACTGACAAGCCGGAGCTTTCCGCGGGCGGGCGCGACCGGACGACAGTGCGCGTGCGCGCCTTCGACCAGTGGAACCGCCCGGCCGCCGACGGCTCCGTCGCCCTCGAAGTCTCCGAAGGCCGCCTTCTCCGCCTCGAAGAGAAAGGCGGAGGCGCGCGCGCCGGCGAGGGCGTCCCGGCCGACGACAGAGACGGCAGGGCCGATAACGCCGACCCCGAACGGCAGGACGCCGCGCAGCAGACCGTGCCGCTCGTCGGCGGCGAGGGGCGCGCCGTCTTCGTCGCCGGCGGCGCGCCGGGCCAGACCGAGATCAGGGCCACGACCGGAACCGTCGAGACCAAACGGGCCGTCCGCGTCACGCCCGAAGTGAGGCCCGCCATCCTCGTCGGCCTCGCCGAAGTCACCGTCGGCGCGGGCGGGCCGGAACTCACGGCCGAGTCGGACGCGATGGTGCGCAGCCGCCTCGCCTTCTTCTACCGCGGCCAGTTCCTCGCCTCGAACCTGCTCACGCTCTCCTACGACAGCAACCGCCCCATCAACCGCGCGGGCGGCCGCGACCGCCTCTTCCTCTTCGACCCGCTCGACCGCGCCTACCCGCTCTTCGGCGACTCCTCGACGCGCTCCGAGGACGCGCAGTCGAACTCGAAACTCTACCTGCGGGTTGACCGCGGCCGCTCCTACTTCCTCTTCGGCGACTTCGACACGGACAACAAGGAGGCCGGCCTCGCCTCCTACACGCGGCGGCTGACGGGCGCGAAGCTCCACCTCGAGAACGCGGGCGGCGACTACGTCTCGGTGACGGGCGCGCGCCCCGACACGGCCTTCGCGCGCGACGTTTTCCCCGGCGGCGGCGGCTTCGCGCGGCTGTCGCACCCGGAAATCCTGCCCGGCTCCGAGACCGTGATGATCGAGGTGCGCGACCGCCGCAACCCCGAAGTGATCCTCACGCGCGAGGCGCTCGTGCGCGGCGTGGACTACAACCTCGACGCCGCGACCGGCGAAATCTTCTTCCTCCGCCCCGTCTCGACCTTCGACTTCTCCTTCAACCTCGTGCAGACGGTCGTGACCTACGAGTACCGCGCCGACGCCATGTCGTCGGCCGTCTACACGGCGCGCGCCTTCAAGACGTTCGAGGGCGCGGGGCTCAAACTCGGCCTCTCTTACGTCGACCAGCGGCAGGGCGAGTTCGGCGCGTTCCGCGTCGCGGGCGTGGACGCCGAGAAGACGCTGCCGAACCGCGGGAGGCTGCGCGCCGAGTGGGCCATGTCGCGCGGCCGCGCCGCCGTCGGCGGCAACCTCTTCGACTCCGCGGCCGGCGACGACCGCCACGACGGCAGCGCCATGCGCCTCCAGCTGGAGCAGCCGCTGCCGTGGCGCGACGCCATGCTGCGCGCCGGCTTCCTGCGCGTCGGCGAAGGCTTCCTCAACCCGTTCGGCGAGACGGTCACGCCGGGGTCGCAGCGCGCCGACGCCTCGGTCGAGTTGAAGGCGCGCGCCGCCTCGCGCGTGCGCCTCGGCTTCTCGGACGAGCGCAACCACACGGAGAACGTGGACAACAGCCGGCAGACGGCCTCGCTGCTGTGGACGGAGCAGTTCGGCGAGCGGCTGCGCGCCACCTTCGGCTACGACTTCCGCAGCTTCAACGACCACCTCGAAGGCACCGAGACCGTCTCGAACCTCGTCTCGGTCGGGGCCGAGTGGCAGGCGACCGGCAAGCTGCAACTCACGGCCAAGCGCGAGCAGAACCTCTCGCCCGAGTCCGACCCGACCTACCCCGACCAGACCACGCTCGGGGCCACCTACCAGTGGGACAAGCACACGCGCCTCTTCTTCACGCAGCGCTTCTCGTCCGCGCCCATCACGCCCATCAGCGACCCGCTCGGCGGCGGCTTCTTCTCGACGGGCGCGCGGCAGGAGACGGCCGTCGGCGTCGAGACGCGGCTCGGCCGCGTCGGCAACTTCGTCTCGCGCTACCAGCTCGAGAACGGCCTCAACGGCTCGGACAGCTTCGCCGTCGTCGGCCTCTCGAACCGCCTGAGCCTGACGAAGCGGCTCGGGCTCGACTTCGGCTACGAGCGCGGCTTCCACGTCGCGGGCGAGGGCGAGAGCTTCAACGCCGGCCACCTCGGCTTCACGTGGCAGCCCGCCGAGGACTTCCGCACCACGGCCCGCTACGAGGCGCGCGACCGCGGCGGCATGGGCTCGGTCCTGACCTTCGGCGCGCAGGGGCGGCTGCTCGACAACCTGACGAGCCTCGCGCGCTTCCAGCTCTCGCGCACGAGCTTCGACGGCCGCGACGGCTCGGCCCTGAGCATGACGGCGGCGGTGGCGTGGCGGCCGCTCGAATCCGACCGCGCCGGCCTGCTCTTCAGCTACACGCGGCGCGACCTCTCGCAGGAGGGCGCGGCCGGCGCGGGCCAGACGCGCGACCGCTCCGACACGCTCTCCTCGGACTGGTACTATCAGGCCACGCGCCGCCTCGAACTCTACGGCCGCTTCGCCCTGCGCTTCGGCGACACCGGGACGCAGGAGCTGGCGCGCGTCTCGAACCTCACCTACATGGCGCAGGGGCGCGCCGCCTACCGCCTCGGCCGCTACTTCGACGTGGCGGGCGAGGCGCGCTGGCTCGCGCAGCCGAGTTCGGCGACGCACCGCACCTCCGCCGGCGCGGAGCTGGGCTACTGGCTGCTCTCAGACCTCCGCCTCGGCGGCGGCTACAACTGGGTCGGCGTCGGCGAGCCTTTCGGCGGCCAACTCTCGCCGGGCCGCCGCGGCTTCTACTTCACCATCTCCTCGAAGCTCTCGAACCTCTTCGACCTCTTCGGCACGCCCCGCCACAACGCGCGGCCGGCCGAGGGCGAGGAGGGGCGCGCGGCGACGAAGAGGGAAGAGTGAGCGCCGGAACCGTGAGCGCGACGCAGCCACCACACGCAGCGCTAGCCCCGCGCGCCGCGGCGCGAGGGCCGAGGCGCGCGCGCCCGCTCGCGGCCGCCTGCCTCGGCCTCGTGCTGCTCTGCCTCGCGTCGCCCGCGGCCCGCGCGCAGACCTGCGTCGGCAACCCGGGCCGCGACGGCGTCGGCAGCAACCTCTCCGGCGTCGTCAACACCTACTACCCCGGCGCGGCCGACGCGGCGGCCGGCTCCACCTCGCTCTCGCTCGGCACGCCCGTGCGCGGGGCCGCGGCCACGCTCGCCGTCGGCGACCTCCTGCTCGTCATCCAGATGCAGGACGCCACCATCAACTCGACCAACGACGCCAACTACGGCGCCAACAACGGCACGGGCGCGGGCGCGACCGCCCTCGGCAGCTCCGGCCTCTTCGAGTACGTCGTCGTCACCAACGTCGTCGCGGGCGGCGTCACCGTCCGCGGGACGGGGACGGGCAACGGCCTGCGCAACAGCTACAACACGGGCGCGGCCGGCGGCGGCGTGGGCCAGCAGCGCTTTCAGGTCGTCCGCGTCCCGCAGTATTCGAGCGTCACGCTGAGCCCGACCACGCCGCTGACGGCTGTGCCGTGGGACGGCACGACGGGCGGCGTCGTCGCCATCGACGTGGCCGGCGCGCTCAACTTCAACGGCGGCGGCGTCAACGTCAACGGGCTCGGCTTCCGCGGCGGCGGCGGCCGCGGCCTGACCGGCAGCAACAACACCGCCGACACCGACTACCGCAACACGGCCGCGCGCAACGCCCACGGCATGAAGGGCGAGGGCATCGCCGGCACGCCGCGTTACCTCTACGACCGCGCCACCGGCACGCTCACCGACACCGGCATCGACGGCTACCCGAACGGAAGCTCCGCCCGCGGCGCGCCCGGCAACGCGGGCGGCGGCGGCACCGACGGCAACCCCAACGGCGCCTCGCCCAACGGCAACGACCAGAACGCGGGCGGCG
>DATMVI010000110.1:0-3999 GCA_035563275.1 Pyrinomonadaceae bacterium | reverse complement strand
CCTCGGACGGCGCGAGCGTCGCCGCCGGCGCGACCCTCGCGGTCGCGGCCACGGCCTCGGACTCCGACGGCCAGATCGCCCGCGTCGAGTTCCGCGCCAACGGCTTCTTAATCGAGTCGGACACGACCGAGCCTTACGCCGCCGAGCTTCGCCTGCCCGGCGGCGCGCATGCCGTCACGGCCGTCGCCGTGGACAATCAGGGCGGCACGACCACCTCGGCCGCCGCGGGCGTCAGCGTCGCGCGCGACGCCGGCGCGCAGCTCGTCTCGTCGGTCGGCGACGGCCGCTCCGTCTTCGGCCCCAGCACCCTGACGCGCGCCGGCGCGCCGATGAACAAGGAGCTGGCCGACGACTTCGACCTCGTCGGCGACATCGACCGCGTCGTCCTCTACGGCCGCCGCGGCTTCAACGCGCCCGACAACCCCGTGGTGCGCGGCGCCTACGTCCGCTTCTACGCGTGGGAGGGCGGCGCGCCCGGCGCGTTGCAGGAGGAGATGTTCCTGCCGGCCGGGAGCGCCGGCCTCGTCTACGACGCGCGCGTCGTCTCGGCGATAGACGCGCGCCTCCCGCGCTCGTTCCGCGCCAACGGCAAGCACTTCGTCTCGGTGCAGCTCGTCGTCGAAGGTCTGAACGGCTACTGGTACTGGTCGAGCGCGCGCACGGGCGCGCCCCTGAACGCGCCCGTCAGGATGCGCGACGCCTACGCCGGCAACCGCTGGGAGACCGCCGCCGACTCGGGCGGGACTTACAACTGCGACGCCTCGCTCGCGCTCTACGGCACGCACCGCGCCGGGCCGGCCGTCGCCTCCGTCTCGCCGCCGAGCGTCGCGCGCAGCGGCTACTTCCAGCTCAACGGCGCGAACTTCGGCGCGACGCAGAACGGCGGCCGCGTCACGGTCGGCGGCCACGCCGCCGCCGTCGCGCGCTGGACTGACTCGCAGATCATCGCCTACGTCCCCGAAGCGGCCGCGCTCGGCACGAACCCCGTGCAGGTCACGACGGCCGGCGGCGCCAACGGCTCGTCCGTCAACGTCACGGCGCGCGCCGCCGACGGCCGCGTCCGCTGGCGCTTCAGGATGGCCGCCGACTACACGAACCAGCGCGCCGGCGTCGGCCCCGACGGCACGGTCTACGTCAACGACGTGGCCGGCCGCCTCTACGCGCTGACCCCCTCGGGCGGGTTGAAGTGGATTTTCCAAGCGGGCCTCGGCGGCTCGGTCGGGCCGGTGACGGTCGGCGCGGACGGCACCGTCTACGTCGGCGGCTGGACGGCGCGCGACGCGGCGCAGACCTGCCAGTTCGACCCCGTCAACGTCCACGGCCTCTTCGCCGTCCGCCCCGACGGCACGCTCAAGTGGCTCTTCGACCGCACCTGCGGCACCTTCACCGCCGGCCCGAACCTCGGCCCCGACGGGAAGATTTACGGCGTCACCGACGTGGGCGGCGTCGGCGTCTTCGCCCTCAACCCCGACGGCACGCCGGCGTGGAACGTTGACCGCTACGGCGTCACCGTCCCCACGGGCGCGGAACTCTCCTTCGGCCCGGCCGCGCCGGGTCAGGCCCCGACGCAGTTCTACTTCCAGAACAGCCCCTCCGCCGGCCCGGCCGACACGCTCAAGGGCTACGCCATCGACGGCCGCAAGGTCTTCGAGCAGGTGACGAACAGTCAGGGCCAGCCCGTCGCCGGGCAGTTGACCGGCAACGTCTTCGCCGCCACCTTCCCGACGGGCGTGGGCTGGCGCCTGCGCTCGCACACGCCGCAGGGCGCCCTGCGCTGGCAGTCGCCCGTCGCGGCCGTCAGCGGCCTGAGCGCGCCCGACGCCGCGCCCGACGAGACCGTCTACGTCACCGTTGACGGCAGCGTCCTGCACGCCGTCAACCCGTCTGACGGCGCGTCGCGCTGGAGCTACGACGACCCGTACGTCATCAACGCGCCCGTCGTCAGCCCCGACAACCGGCTCGTCCTTTTGGGCGGCCGCGTCGGCAACGGCCGGCCCGGCTTCTTCGCCGCCGTCGGCACGGACGGCCGCCTGCTGTGGCGGCAGCTCCTGCCCGACGAGCCCGGCTTCGACGAGTACGGCCAAATCTTCCCCGCCTCCCGCGCGCGCTTCACCGCCGACGGCCAGACCGCCTACATCGCGGCCGACGTGCTCGGCGATAACTCGACGGGCGGCGGCCCCGTCTACTCCTACTTCTACGCGCTCGACACTTCGGCCGCCGACGTGCCGGTCAACCAGCCGCCCGCGGTGACGATGACCGGCCCCACGCCCGGCGTGAAGGTCGCGCGCGGCACGCAGGTCAACGTCTCGGCCGACGTGGCCGACGACGGCGCCCTGAGCGGCGTGGACTTCTACGTCAACTCGCGGCTCGTGCAGACCGACACGGCCGCGCCCTTCGGCGTCGCTTACACGCCGACCGCGCCCGGCACTTACAACGTCCGCGTCGTCGCGCGCGACGCCGGCGGCCTCGACGCCTCGGCCGAGACGCACTTCGTCGTCGTCAACGAGTCGCCGCGCGTCGTCTGGGCGAGCCCCGCCGGCGGCGCGACCTTCGCGGCGGGCGCGACCGTCACGCTCAAGGCGAAGGCGACGGACGCCGACGGGCGCATCGTCAAGGTCGAGTTCAACGACGGCCAGTGGGGCACGGTCGGCTTCGACACCTCGCCCGACGAGGCCGGCGACTACAGCGTGGACTTCGTCAGCCCCGCGCCCGGCGCGCACACCATCTACGCCGTGGCCGAGGACGACGCGGGGGCTTTAGGCGGCGCCGAGATCACGATCAACGTGGCCTCGGCGGCCACCCCGACCCCGACGCCCACGCCCGCGCCGACGCCCGACCCGAACGCGCCCACCGTCCGCGTCAGCAGCCCGCCGAGCGGCGCGAGCTTCGCCCTCGGCACGCGCGTCACGCTGGCGGCCGAGGCCGCGGCCTCGGCCGGGCGAGCCGTCTCGCGCGTCGACTTCATCTGGGGGCCGGGCACGCAGGGGCACGTCTTCTGCACCGACTTCAACGCGCCCTACAACTGCACCATCTCCGACTCCTCGACGCAGCTCTACGACATCGTGGCCGTGGCCTACGACAGCGCGGGCGCGAGGGGTCAGTCGGCCCCCTCGCGCGTGCTCTTCGAGGACACGCGCAAGGTCTCGATCTCGGGGCGGCTGCGCCACACGGCGAGCCAGCCCGGCAACGAAATCTTTTTGACGAACGCGCTCGTCAGGCTTGAGATGGACAACCGGCCCTACCGCGAGGCGCGCACCGACGCGCAGGGCAACTTCCGCTTCGACGACCTCGGGTGGGGCGGCGGCTTCACGCTGCGGCCCGCCGAGCCGGGCTACGCCTTCTACCCGCCGGCCGTCGCGTGGGGCGGCGTCGTCGAGGACGTGGTCTACGACTTCGTCGCCGACGGCCCCGTGCCGCCCGCGCCGACGCCGCAGCCGACGCCCGGCGCGAACGGCCTCGCGTGGGAGCGCTTCTACGACGGGCCGCACGGCCGCGGCGACGCCGACCCGCGCCTCTTCGTGGACGCCGACGGCAACTCTTACGTCGCGGGCGTCACGGCCGGCACGGCCGGCGGCGACGACCTCGACATCGTCACCGTCAAGTACGACCCGGCGGGCGCGCGCCTCTGGGCCAAGACCTTCGCCGGCCCCGGCGGCAGCACCGACCGCGCCGCCGACATCAAGGTTGACGCCGGCGGCAACGTCTACGTCGCCGGCCACACTTGGGGCGGCGCGGCGACGTGGCAGGACTTCGTCACCGTCAAGTACGACGCCGCGGGCAACGAGCAGTGGGCGCGCTTCTACGACGGGCCGAAGGGCGAGACCGACGAGGCGCGCGCGCTCGAACTCGACGCGGCCGGCAACGTCTACGTCGCCGGCTACGTGACCTCGGCCGACCCCTCGACGGGCCGCTTCTACTGGGAGTTCGCCACCGTCAAGTACGACCCTTCGGGCGCGCAGCAGTGGGCGCGCCTCCATTCGACGAAGAAGTACGGCGAGA
>DATMVI010000109.1:0-9347 GCA_035563275.1 Pyrinomonadaceae bacterium | reverse complement strand
GTCTCCATCGAGGAGCACGCTGAGGAGACCGTCTACCAGATGTTGGAGAGCTTCCACCAGGTCTTCCGCACGCTGGAGCAGATGGGGAAGCCGACGCTGGCGGTCGTCGACGGCGCGGCCCTCGGCGGCGGCTGCGAGCTGATCGCCGGCTGCGACATCGTCATCTCCGGCCCGCAGGCCAAATACGGCCAGCCGGAAATCAAGCTCGGCGTCTTCCCGCCGGTGGCGGCCGTGCTCCTGCCGCGCGTCGTCGGAGAGCGTCGCGCGCGCGAGCTGCTGTTGACGGGCGAACTGTTCGGCGCGGACGAGGCGCTGCGCATGGGGCTCGTCAGCCACGTCGTCGAGGCCGACCAGTTGGAGGCGAAGTTGCAGGAAATCTTAGGCCGCCTGCGCGAGTTGTCCGCGCCCGCCCTTGAGATGACGCGACGCGCGATGGACGCCGGCCGCGGCCGCCCCTTCCTCGAAGCCTTGGAGCGCGCCGAAGACATCTACCTCAACGAGTTGATGAAGACCGAGGACGCCCACGAAGGCGTCAAGGCTTTCACCGAGAAGCGCAAGCCCGAGTGGCGGAATAAATAAAAGACGACGGCCGGAAGCCCGGCCGCGGGCGGGGTCGCCTCAAGTCTCATCACTCGGATGTCGATGAGACTTGAGGCGACCCCGCCCGCGGCCGGGCTTCCGCTTTGTCGTTAGCTACGATTTGGTCAGTTCGTCGGCGAGGTGGCCGGCGTCGTAGATTTTGCGGAGCACTTCGAGCATGCCGCGCGAGTCCACGCTGATGGCGCGGTTGACCGACTCGTCGTAGTAGAAGTTGCCGACGAGCGACTGGATGTTGCCGTCGAAGATGAGGCCGACCAGTTCGAGGTCGCGCGTGAAGGCCGGCGAGCCGGAGTTGCCGCCGATGATGTCGTTGGTCGAGACGAAGTTGAAGGGCACCTTCAGGTCGAGCGCCTTCTTCTTCTCCGTCCAGCGCGGCGCGAGGGCGTAAGGGAACTTGAAGTCGTTCTTGGCCGCCCGCTCGTAGAGGCCGGCGAAGTTCGTGAACGGCTCGACGCGGCGGCCGTTCTCCGCGTAGCCCTTGACCGCGCCGTAGGAGAGGCGCGGCGTGAAGGTCGCGTCCGGGTAGAGGCCCGTCCCCTCCTTCTCGAAGAGGGCGCGGGCGATCTTGGCGTAGGCCGTGCGCTCGACGCCGAGGACTTCCGTCTCGTAGCGGCGGCGCACCTCGCGCGCCTCGGCGTCCACCGAGCGCGCGAGCTGGATCATCGGGTCGGCCGACGCCTCGATCGCCTTCCTGCCGCCCGCGGCCAGTTGCCGCCGGTACTCCACGTCCCTGAGCTTCGTGCCGGCGATCAGCTCGGCGGCGCGCGCCTCGGGCGTCTTGCCGGCGAGGATTTTGCGCGCGAGCTGGTGGTCGGCCCCGTAGACCTCGCGCATCAGCGCGAGTGAGCCGGCCAGCTTCGCCCGCTCGAAGTCCTCGTAGACCGGCGCGGGCGAGTAGAGCGAGCCTTCGAGCGCGGCGCGGCGCGCGTCCGTGTACTCGGGCAGGCGCTCGGCGTCGGGCTTGGCGCCCTCGTCGGCGAGGCGGACGAGCGTGCGCGCGTGGCGGAAGAGGACGGAGTTGAAGGCCGAGCCGTTGTCGGAGAGCGTCAGGCCGCCGAGGAAGCGGCGCTCGCGCTCGTAGGCCGCGAGGTCGCGGCGCGCCTTCGCCACCGCCTCCCACGCGTCGCCGTACTCCCCGCGGCGGCGCGCGTCGGCCAGCGCGAAGCGCTGCAACTCCGCCTCGTCCTTCCGCTTGCGCTCGATGAGGGCCTTGTCCTTGAGGCCCTCCAACTGCCCGCGGAAGACCTTCGTGAAGTTCTCGGCGTAGTTCAGCTCGTTCTGCCCCCGCCGGCGCTGCTCGTCGCCGCCGGCCATGTAGGCGCGCAGCACGTCGCGCTGGCTCTCAAGCGTGCGCAGTAGGTAAGGGATGCCGGCGTCGCGCAGGAACTCAAGGTGCGCGACGGTGTTGAGGCGCTGCGTCGTGCCGGGGCTGCCCGAGACGAAGACGAGGTCGCCTTCCTTGGCGCCCGCCTGCGACCAGCGGAAGTAGCTCTCGGGGCGGGCGGGCTTGCCGTCCTCGTAGACGCGCACGAGCGCCATGTCGAGGTTGTAGCGCGGGAAGTTGAAGTTGTCGGGGTCGCCGCCGAAGAAGGCCGTCTGGAACTCGGGCGCGAAGACGAGCCGCACGTCCCTGTAGCGCTTGTAGCGGTAGAGGTTGTAGAGGCCGCCCTGATAGAGCGTGACCACGTCGGAGCGCAGGCCCGTGGCCTTCGTCGACTCGGCCTCGATGCGCGCGATCTCGGCCTGCCGGGCCTCGGCCGAGTCGGCCGCCGACATCCCGGCCTTGACCGCGCCGGCAACGCGCGCCGTCACGTCCTCGATGCCGACGAGCATGTTCAGCTCGATGTTCGGCATCCGTAATTCTTCGGCGCGGGTGCGGGCGACGAAGCCCTCCTTGGCGTAGTCCTTCTCGGCCGTGCTCAGCTCGCCGACGCTCTCCTCGACGATGTGGTAGTTGGTGAGCACGAGCCCCTCGGGCGAGACGAAGGAGCCGGTGCCGTTGGGGAACCTGACGGTGGCGGATTGGACGCGGCGCACCCAGTCGTCGGTGACCTCGAAGCCGTAGCGCCGCTTGATCTCGGCGCGCGGCAGGTTGTTGAAAGTCCACATGCCCTCGTCGGCCAACGCCGGCCGGCCCGCCGAGGTAATGAGCAGGAGCGCGGCGAGGGCCGCGCCCCACAGTCTTCTCAAATCCATTCTTCAATCCTCACTCGTGTGATGTTGACGGGAGAAGGTTAGACTACTTTGACGCCGCCGGAGATGCACGGGCGGGCGGCGCGGCGCGTTGACACCGCCGCGCGCGGCTCCCTATCATCGTCCTTTAAAACTCCGGCGTCAAAAAACGGGCGGCATATTTAGCGGAAGTACGAATGGCTGGACGTGTGTCGAAAAAAAAGTTTCGGGGCGCGAGTCGCGAGTCGCGGGTTAGCAGGCGGGTCGTCGCGCGGGCGCGCCTTCTTTTAACTCGGAACCCGAAACTCGCGGCCCGAAACTTTCTGATTCTGGCGGCCCTCGCCGCCCTGCCGCTCGCGGCCGCGTGCCGTGGCGGCGGGCCGGGCGGCCTGCTCTCGGTCGAGCCGCGCTCTCTGGCCGACGTGCCGGCCGAGCGCCTCGCCTTCCGCTTCGAGCCGGACGTGGCCGAGGAGAGTCTGCCCGAGCGTTTGAGGCGGGACGAGAGCGAGGAGCCGCTGGCCGCCGTCCGCACCGACTTCGAGACGCGGCGCGGCAACACCGAGGCGCTGCTGCGCACCGTCGTCGGCCCGCGCGCCCAGCGCGCGCTCGCCGTCTACGGCACGAGCGAGAGCGACACCGACTTCCGCATCGACCTCTACAGCGTCGAGGGCCAGTTCATCCGCAACGTGCTGCCCAACGACCTGACCGGCGTCTTCCCGGCCGAGGTCGCGTGGTCGCCCGACGGCGAGCGCATCGCCTTTAGCGGCATCCGCAACCCCGCGCTTCAGGCCACCCCGACGCCCGCCCCGCCCGAGGCGGCCGACCCCGTCGCGCCGCCCGTCAGCGACCCCTCGGTCGTCACGCCGACGCCGACGCCCGCGCCCGTCATTCCCTCGGTTCCGACCTACCGCACCGAGCAAATCTACGTCGGCGACCGCGACGGCTACAACCTCCGCCCGCTGACGAACCGCGAGGGCCTCATCTACTTCCAGCTCGCGTGGTCGCCCGACGGGCAGGCCGTCGCCGCGCTCGCCTGCCGCGAGGACGAGTGGAACGCGCGCCGCGACGAGGGCAAGCTGCCGGCGGGCCGCCCGCGCCTCATCACGCTCGAAGGGCAGGAGCGTCTGCTCGACGACCGCCTGACCGACGTGCCGCCCGTCTGGTCGCCCGACGGGTCGAAGGTGGCGACGGCCTTCGAGTACGACGTGGCCGTCTACGACGCGGGCGGCTCGCAGCCGACGGCCGGCGGCTTCCCCGTCGGCGAGCCCCTGCGCGCGGCCTCGGTCGAGTACGACGCGCGCGTCTTCCATAAGCAGGAGCCGGAGGGCGCGCCGGCCAACGCGGCGGCGGCAGCAGCCGGCAGCGCGCCCGACCCCGGCGGCGTGCTCATCTCGCTCAACCCGGTCATCCGCCTCGAATGGCTCACGCCCGAAACGCTCCACGCGCAGACGGGCTTCGTCCGCCTCTACCGCAACGAGGCGCTGCCCACGCTCAAGTACACGCGCTGGCACGTCCTGCACCTTTCGCCGCAGGCCGCCGTGCTCAGCAGAACCGGGGGGCCGGAGGCGGGAGGCGAAAGTCGGGGGGCAAGAGTTGACGACGAAAGCCGTCTCGCCGGCCCCTTCCGTTTTCGCCCCTCGCCTTTCGCCCCCCGCCTTTTGTCTTCATAACAAAGGAGCATTCCCCCGCAATGATCTATAACAGCGTTGACGAGATTTACGGCGTGCTCGACGCGGCGCGCGCCCGGCTCATGGCGAGCGTCGAGGGCTTGGGCGAAGAGGGCGCGCGCTTCCGGCCCGCGCCCGACCGCTGGTCTGTCGCGGACATCCTTGAGCATCTGGCGGCGGCCGAGGCGTCGTCGCTCAGGCTCTTCGACAAGCTCTTGCAGAAGGCCGAGGCCGGGGGGCGGGCGCGCTCGGCCGGCGACCCCTTCGCGCCCGTCACCATCGCCGAGCACTCCGAGCGCAGCCGCCGCGAGAAGTACCAGTCGCCCGAGGCCATCCGCCCGAAGGGCGAGGCGTCAGTCGCCGACTCGCTGGCGAGCCTGCGCGCCTCGCTCGAAGCGCTCCACGCCCTGCGCCCCCGCATCGAGCGCGCCGAGTGCTCGGAAGTCAGCTTCCCCCACGCCGCCTTCGGCCCCCTCAACCTCTACCAGTGGCTCCTCTTCACCGCCGCCCACGAAGACCGCCACCGCGCCCAGATCGAGGCCCTGAGGGGGGAGATGAAGGCTTAAAGAAGGCGTCGGGCGTCGGGCGTCAGGCGCCGGGTTAAAGACGACTCGCTTCCCCCGCTACCCTTCTTGCGGCCGCTCGGGGCGAACCTTATAATCGCCCGCGAGTCGTTCGGCTCGCCCTCTTAGCTCAATGGTTAGAGCAGCGGACTCGGTTCTTTGAAAGGTCTAAGTGGAAAAGTCAGGATGATGAAGCTCGGCGTGGCAGTTCAGGCACGGAAGCACACACTTCTCCGCCTCGCGCACCAGACAACGCTTTTCCATATGACTTTCAAGGTGGGGTTGCAAGCCTATCACATTCGCCCCGCGCGGGGCGTCTCAGGTGCGCTTGTAGAATCTGCCAAATTCGGGGAAGCCTAAGCCGCGAAAGCGGGACGGTAATCCCGAGCCAAGCCCCGCCCGCCGAGGCGGGGAAGGTGTAGAGACTTGACGGCAGACGCGTAAAGCGAAGGGAAAGTCCAGACCACGAACCCCGGCCCCGCAGCGAGGGTCGGGGCGCGGCGAAAGCCGTCGTGGAGTTGCATAATCCGTTGGTTGTAGGTTCGAATCCTACAGAGGGCATCACATCTCATCATCCAAAAGGGGCCGGCCGCCGGCCCCTAATTTTTTTCGGCACGGGCAAATCGAAGGCGGGTTCGGGCATCTGACTCGCGTCCCGGCATTCAGCTTGTTTTAGCGCAACAGTTCAAGACCCCTTTCGGTTGCCCGCGGCCCCGGCCCGGGGGCCTTCGCCAGATTCAGTCGCAAGCAGTCCGCAGTCCTAAACCTCGCGCGGGGATTCGTGTGCCCGGAGGAGTCCGCCCGCCCGCCGCGAGGGCGTAATCAGCAGGCGATCATAAACCCCCTCGTCGGCGCTCGCCGCCGCAGTTTCGCGGCGCACGTCACCGGCCCTTTCCAGACACCTCGGAGGTATCCCTTAAGTGAGTTCTAAAGCTCCCTCTCATCTCATCTCGTGGCTTCTTGCCGTCACGCTCCTCGTCGGATTCAACGCCGCCCCGGCCGCCGCGCAGCAGCTCGAAGGCGAGGACGCGCCCGCCCTCGTCCAGAACCTCGAAGGCCTGCGCGACGCGGACGACACCGAGGCCGACGCCATTCTGGGCGACGCCAGCTTCCGCCGCCGCGGCGGCGACGACTTCAAGTCGCCGAAGGCGGCCGAGCGCCAGCGCCGCCGTCAGGAGGCCATCAAGCAGCGCCTCACCGGCAAGAAGGGCGCCGGCAAGGTGCATCAGGTCGCCAAGGGCCAGTTCGTCGAGCTCGGCCTTGAGCGCAACGACCGCGTCTTCGTCATCCTCGTCGAGTACGGGGAGAAGGCCAGCACCAACCCGGCCGTCCCCTCCGCCGCCGGCCCGCTCCACAACCAGATTCCGCAGCCCGACCGGGCCACCAACAACACCACCATCTGGCAGGCCGACTACAACCGCGAGCACTACGTGGACATGTACTTCAACCGCATGGTCCACTACTACAAGACGCAGTCCTCGGGCCGCTACACCATCAACGGCGACGTGACCGAGTGGGTCAAGGTTCCCTTCAACGGCCCGCGCTACGGCTCGAACACGATGGGCGACGCCGGCGCGTGGACGCTCATCGCCGACGCCGTCAACCTCTGGACGAAGGAGCAGCTCGCCTCCGGCAAGACGCTCGCCGAGATCACCGCCTACCTCAAGACCTTCGACCAGTGGGATCGCTACGACTACAACAACAACGGCAACTTCGACGAGCCCGACGGCTACATCGACCACTTCCAGATCGTCCACTCCGGCGCGGGCGAGGAGACCGGCGGCGGCGCTCTGGGCGCCAACGCCATCTGGTCGCACCGCTGGCAGGCTTGGTACAACTACGCCGGCTTCACCGGCCCGGCCTTCAACCGCGACGGCGGCATCGAGATCGGCGGCGGCTGGGGCGCTAACCCCTCGGGCGCCGTGACCAGCTCGGCCGCGGCCCTCGTCTACCCCTTCAGCACCGCGAACCCCTCGGCCGCCACCGTCACCAGCGCGCACCCCGCCACCCCGACCGGCGTCTGGGTCGGCGACTACACCATCCAGCCCGAGAACGGCGGCCTCGGCGTCTTCGCCCACGAGTACGGCCACGACCTCGGCCTGCCCGACCACTACGACACCAACGGCGGCAGCAACGCCACCGGCTTCTGGACGGTCATGTCGAGCGGCTCCTACCTCGGCGACGGCGGCGACGAGATCGGTCAGGGCCCCGGCGACTTCGGCGCGTGGGACAAGCTCCAGCTCGGCTGGCTCAACTACGACGAGGCGCAGGCCGGCGTCGCCTCGACCCACAAGCTCGGGCCGGCCGAGACGAACACCAAGAAGGCTCAGGCCCTCATCGTCAACCTCCCGGCCGAGAAGAACATCTTCCACCTCTACGACCCGGCGACGCTGAAGCTGCCCTACGGCGCGAACGCGTGGTGGGGCGGCAAGGCCGACAACCTCGACGCGACCATGACCCGCTCGGTCGCCGTCCCGGCCGGCGCCTCGGCGCTCACCATGCGCCTCAACTACGCCATCGAGGCCAACTGGGATTACGCCTACGTCTCCGTCTCGACCAACGACGGCGCGACGTGGACGAACCTCGCCGGCACCTACGCCGGCGCCAACGGCGCGCCCGTGGCGCTCACGACCAACACCAACCCGAACGGCAACAACCTCGGCAACGGCATCACCGGCGCGAGCGGCGCCGCGTGGAGGCTCGCCTCCTTCAACATGACGCCCTACGCCGGGCAGACCGTGCTCGTGCGCCTGCGCTACAAGACCGACCAGTTCACCACGCTCAACGGCTTCCTCGCCGACGAGATCACGCTCGGCCCCTTCGGCGACGGCGCCGAGGCCGGCGACAACGGCTGGACGCTCTCCGGCTTCAAGGCCACCAACGGCGTCGAGAACTCGAACGCCCCCCACTTCTACATCGCCGAGTTCCGCCAGTACCGCGACTACGACAAGGGCCTCCAGACCGGCCCCTACTCGGGCGGGCCGGCGGCGACGCCCAACTACTACACGCACTACCCGTATCAGGACGGGCTGCTCGTCTGGTACTGGGACGGCGATCAGGCCAACAACAACACCAGCCAGCACCGCGGCGAGGGGCGCGTCCTCCCCGTCGACGCCCACCCCGAGCCGCTCATGCGCAACGTGCAGTTCCCCGGTCAGGCCCCGTTCCTGTCGCCGTGGTCGAGCACGGTGCAGACCTACGACTCGACCTTCGGGCTGGAGCCGACCGACCCGATCACGCTCCCGTACGCGGGCACGGCCGGCGGCACCCTCTACCAGTTCTACGAGAGCCACCCGTCGCTGCCGGGCGTGCAGGAGTTCAACGACCTGAACTCCTACTGGTTCGCGTCGAAGCCGGACGCCAGCGTCATCCTGCCGAAGACGGGCACGACCATCCGCGTCGTCAACACGAGCGCGCAGGGCACCATGATGCAGGTCAAGGTCGGCGTGGCCCAGTAAGACCGACTGCGCATTTGCAAATTCGCGCGGCGGAGTCTACAAAGACTCCGCCGCTTTTTTTTATCGTCGCGGAGGGCTTCCGCAGAAAGGCCGGGGCGGGTTTGGCGAAAGAGTCCATCGGCATCGGCATCATCGGCACGGGCTTCGCGCGCTCGACGCAACTGCCGGCCTTCGCGGCCTGCGAGGGCGCGCGCCTCGCGGCCGTGGCCAGCGGGCGGCGCGAGAACGCCGAGGCCGCGGCCCGCGAGTTCGGGATCGAGCACGTGGCGGACGACTGGCGCGGCGTGGTCGGGCGCGACGACGTTGACCTCGTCAGCATCGTCACGCCGCCCTCGACCCATGCCGAGATCGCGCTGGCCGCGCTCGCCGCCGGCAAGGCCGTGCTCTGCGAGAAGCCGATGGCCCTGAACGCCGAGCAGACCGAGCGGATGCGCGCGGCCGCGCGGGCCTCGGGCCTGCTCGCGCACGTAGACCACGAGCTGCGCTTCCTACCCGCGCGGCGGCGGATGCGCGAGCTCATCGGCGGCGGCGAGCTGGGCGAAGTCCGCCACGCGAAGTTCTCGTTCCGCGCCGACTCGCGGGCCGACGGCTCGCGCCCGTGGAGCTGGTGGTCTGACGCGGGCGCGGGCGGCGGCGTGCTCGGGGCCATCGGCTCGCACGCGGTCGACACGCTGCGCTGGCTCCTCGGCGCGCGCGTCACGCACGTCTCGGCCGAACTCTCGACGCACATCGCCGAGCGCGCCGACGACGCCGGGGCGACGCGCGCCGTGACGAGCGACGACGAAGCGCTCCTGCTCCTGCGCTTCGCGGGCGGCGCGGTCTCGCGCGGCGCGACCGGCCTCGTCTCGCTCTCGATGGTCGAGGCCGGCGGCCCCGGCCACACGGTC
>DATMVI010000108.1:0-3122 GCA_035563275.1 Pyrinomonadaceae bacterium | reverse complement strand
TGCGCGTAGAAGACGAGCGTGCGCGTCGCGCCGGGCGTCTGAAGCTCGCCGTAGACGGCCGGGGGCGCGCCCTCGGTTTCGGCTTCGAGCAGGCGCGGGCCGAGGCCGCGACGCCGCATCATCTCGACGAGGGCCGCGGCGTTGCGCCGGATGTTCTCGCGGTCGGAGGCGACGTTCGGGACGGAGAGCAAGTCCACGAACTCGCGCAGGATTTCGTGACGGCGCGCGCCGACGTACTCGCGCACCCCGCCGGACGGCTTGGCGGCCTGCGCCGCGGCGAGCGACGAGGCGAAGCAGACGGCCGTCAGGCCTAAGAACAGACGCTTCATGTGTTCACCGACTGCCGCCTCACTTCCCGGCCGCCGCGGCGGGCGCGTTCAACTGCCGGTCGAACCATTCGAGGTTGGTCTGCATGACCTTGAGGATCATCTTCGGCTCGTTGGGGCCGTGGGGCTGGCGCGGCAGCACGAGCATGCGGGCCGGGACGCCCTGCGCGCGGAGCGCGTTGTAGAGTTCGTAGCCCTGCGAGACGGGGACGCGGTCGTCGGCCTCGCCGTGCTGGATGAGGGTCGGCGTGGTGACGCCCCGGACGTTGAACATCGGCGAGTGCTTCCGGTAGATGTCGGCGATCTCCCACGGCTGGCCGCCGAAGTAGCCTGGGATGAACGAGGGGATGTCGGCCGTCCCCGTGAAGCTCATCAGGTTCGTCACGGGCGCGCCGGCCGACGCGGCCTTGAAGCGCTTCGTCTGCGTGATGATCCAAGAGGTCATGTAGCCGCCGTAGCTCCAGCCCATCACGCCGAGCCGGCCGGGGTCGGCCACGCCCATCTCCACCACCTTGTCCACGCCCGTCATCAAGTCCTGATAGTCGCCGAAGCCCCAGTCCTTGATGTTGGCGCGGCGGAACTCCGTGCCGTAGCCGGAGGAGCCGCGCGGGTTCGGCCGCAGGACGGCGTAGCCTTTGGCCGCGAAGGCCGCGATGGGGTACGCTCCGCGCGAGGCGATGAAGGTCTGCTGGAAGACGCCGGCCGGGCCGCCGTGGACGTTGAGGACGAGCGGCACGCGCGTGCCCGGCCGGTAGTTGACGGGGTAAGTGAGCAGGCCCTCGACCTCGCGGCCGTCGGCGCTCTTCCAGCGCACGACCTCGGTCTTCCCCAGCGGCAGGCGCGGGATGTCCGCGTTGGCGCGGCTGACCCGCACGGGCCTGTAGCCGTCCACGGGCGTGACGTAAGCCTCGGGCGCGCGGTCGCTCGCCTGCGCGGTGAAGCCGAGGAGGCGGCCGCCGCGGCTGAGCGTGACGTTGGTCAAGACCTCGTCGGTCGCGTTCACGTCGACGATGCGGTTCGAGTCCACGTCGAGCGCGTAGATGCGCGTGCCCGTGCCGCGCGCCTCGCTGAAGTAGATGCGCTTCGCGTCGGGCGACCAGCCGGCGAGGTTGGGCTGCCCGTCGTGCGAGGCGGCGAGGGCGCGGGGCGCGCCGCCGGCGGCCGCGACGACGTTGATCGAGCCGCTCTGCGCCCAGCGCGGCGGGTTGTCGCTGACGACGAGCGCGACGTGGCGGCCGTCGGGCGAGTAGGCCGGCGCGGTCTCGGCCGCGGGCGTCGAGGCCAGCGGCGTGACGCGCCCGCCGGCCACTTCGACCATCGACACGTCGGCGCTCGGCCAGTCGTTGACCCTCGGCGAGCGCGTGTGGCTGAAGACGATCCGCCCGCCGTCGGGCGACCAGTCGAAGCCGCCGACGTGGAAGTCGCCGGCCGTCAGGCGGCGCGGCTCGCGCTTGCCCGCCGCGTCCTTCTCGACCGGGACGACGTAGAGCCGCGCGCGCCTCACGTTCTCGTCCACCCAGCGCCAGTCGTCCCGCCCCTTCACCAACTTCTCCTCGTCCTCGGTGCGCGCGTCCGGCATCGTGAAGGCGATGGAGCGGCCGTCGGGCGACCAGTCGAAGGCGGTCACGCCGCTCTTCGTGTCGGTCAGCGGCTCGGCCTCGCCGCCGTTCATGCGGAGGACGTAGAGGTTGCTCCGGTTCTCCCTGCGCGTCGAGGTGAAGGCTAGGGCCGAGCCGTCGGGCGACCACTGCGGGTTGGTCGAGGACTTGTCGCCGAAGGTGAGCTGGACGGGGTTCGAGCCGTCGGCGTCGGCCGCGTAAATCTGCGCGACGTACTCGCTGCGCTCCGGCGTCATCACGGCGTCGGTTACGACGTAGGCGACGCGCCGCCCGTCGGGCGAGACGCTGACGGGCCCGACGGGCCTGACCTTCATCATCAACTCCGGCGTCCACCCCGCCGGCTGCGCCGTCTGCGCGAGACCGGCGCGCGGGACGAGCGTCAGACCGAACACCACCACGGCGGTCAGCTTCTTCAGGGCGGGCAGGCTCATTCTCACTCTCCTGATGCGAAAGGTTTCGGGTTCCGAGTTAAGGCGACTTCGGGCGGAACCCTTCAGGCTCCGGCGCGCGAACTCGGGCCCCGGAACTTTCTCTTTTTAGCGGGCCTCCTCGCTGACGAGGCGGCCGTTGATGATGACGGCGGTGACGTGCGTCGTGTACTCGAAGGGGTCGCCGTCGAACAGAGCGAGGTCGGCGTCCTTGCCCGCCTCGATGGAGCCGACGCGCTTCTCGACGCCGAGCAGGCGCGCGGCGTCAATCGTCACCGTCGCCAGAGCCTCCTCGAACGAGAGGCCGTTGGCGGCGGCCGCCGCGGCCTCGAAGAGCACGACGCGCGTCTTCGGCACGTAGCCCTCGAAGCCGCTCTGGAGCGCGACGTGAACGCCGGCCTTGCGGAGCGCCGCCGCCGTCTCCATCGAGAGGTTCTCGGCCTCGCCCGCCGCGCGGAACATCGTCGGGTGGACGATGACGGGGACGCCGGCCGCCTTGATCTGGTCGGCCACGAGGTAGCTCTCGGCCGCGCCGTCGAGCACGAGCCGCAGGTTGAACTCCTTCGCCAGACGGAGCGCCGCGACGATGTTGTGCGCGCGGTGCACCGTCACGAGCAGGGGCAGCTCGCGCCTGACGACGCGCGCGAGGACTTCGGCGCGCAAGTCGCGCGCGGGCCGCTCGCCCTCCTTCGCCGCCTGCTGCTTGCGGTCGTACTCCTGCGCCTTCAGCAGCTCGGCCCTCAGCATGG
>DATMVI010000107.1:0-4013 GCA_035563275.1 Pyrinomonadaceae bacterium | reverse complement strand
TTTTCTCCGGCAAGACAGGCCTTCGTGGATTGCCGGCCGGAACTATCAGTCAGGTTAGGTAGGGGGCTCGGCGAGGCGGGAGTCGAGGCGTGCGCGGAGGTCGCGGAAGTGTTCGTCGGGGACGGAGGCGAGGGAGCGTTGGAGGCGCGTCACGACGGGCTCGACCTCGCGGGCCTCGCGCGGCTCGACCTCTTCGAGGGCGCGGGCGACCTCGGGCGCGGGCGCGCGGCCGGCGAGGCGGCGCAGGCTCTGGCCGAGCAGGGCGGCGGCCGACGAAAGGGCCTTGCGCGACTGGCGGAAGGTGCCGGAGACGGCGCTCTCGACCGGCTTGATGGGGGCTTCGCGGCAGACGACCGCGACGGCCGCGCCGACGCGCGCGGCCCCGTGCAGGTCGAGGAGCGACGCGCCGCCGCCGCGCGCGTCGAGCGCGTAGCCGACGAGGTAGCCGAAGTGGTAGGTCTGGCTCGTCAGGTCGGCGGCGCGCTTCCATTCGAGGAAGTAGAAGACCTTCCGGAAGATTTTCTTCAGCGGGTAGACGACCGCCTGCACGACGCAGCCGCGCAGGCAGCCGTCGCCCCCCTCGTCGGCGAGCGCCGCGACCTCCTCCTCGCTCAGGGCGCGGCCGCGCGCGGCGGCCAGCCCGCGCACCAGACGGCGGCGGAAGTAGCCCTTGACCACGTCGTCGAGCACGGGCACGGGGATGAGCGGCGTCAGCCCCGTCAGAACCGCGTACGTGACGAGACCCTTTTGCCCGCCCGGCTGGAGCGCGTTCTCTTCGTTCGACATGCCGACCTCGGGAAAAGACAGTTATCAGTTATCAGTTATCAGTCATCAGTAAAGACAAAACTGACAACTGACGACTGACGACTACAATTGACGATTCACGTCTTTAACGATCTGCCTGATAGCCCCTAAGTGGTAGGCGGTGTGGACGAGGATCGCCATCGAGTCGCCGACCTCTTCGTCGCCCCACGTCTGGAGCGAGCGGAGGTGTTCGTCGAGAGTCGCGTAGGCGCGGCGCAACCCCTCTTTGAGCCGTTCCCACTCGCCGGGGCTGACGGTCTGCGTCACCCAGCTCTGCGACCAGTCTATCTTGGCCGTCGCGCCGCGCATGAAGTCGAGGAGCGCGTGGACGTAGAAGCGCGCGTGCTCGCAGTGGGCGGCGACGGTCGGGCCGCCGCCGCGGGGCGGGGCCGAGGCGGCCTCGGCCGTCAGGGCGTCGAGCGTCTGGAACAGCCCCGCCCCCTTGTCGAGGTAGGCGCTCCCGCCTTCGGCCGGGGGCGCCTCGAAGGTCTCCCTGAGGAGTTGAAAGAGGCTGTTCGTGAAATCTTCCGTGTTCAGTGTTCTCATCTCGCCCCCGTCCGGTGTGGTGTCGCCGCTCGCGGCGCGGGTATTATACTCGGCGTCCGTCGCGCCGCGACTCCCGAACCGATGCCGATCCGCAACGTCCTGATCTGCACCACGCAAGTCCCCTTCACCGCGGGCGGGGCCGAGGCCCACGTCGAGGGGCTGCGCCGCGCGTTCGTGGGGGCCGGCTACGCGGCCGAGGTGGCGGCCGTGCCCTTCAAGTGGTACCCGCCCGAGGAGATCATGCGAGGCGCGCTGGCGTGGCGGCTGCTCGACGTGACCGAGTCGAACGGCAAGCCCGTCGACCTCGTCGTCGGCATGAAGTTCCCGGCCTACACGGTCGCCCACCCGCGCAAGGTTCTGTGGGTGATGCACCAGTACCGCGCGGCCTACAACCTCTGGGGCACGCCCTTCGACGACCTCTCGACCCACCCCGAGGGCGCGCGCCTGCGCGAGTGGGTGCGCGAGTGCGACAACCGCTTCATCCCGGAGGCGCGCAAGGTCTTCGCCAACTCGAAGACGGTGGCCGCGCGCCTGCGTAAGCACAACCGCATCGAGAGCGAGCCGCTCTACCACCCGCCGCCGCGGTCGGGCCGCCTCCGCGAGGGGCCGCAGGGCGACTACGTCTTCTACCCGAGCCGTCTGGAACCGCAGAAGCGGCAGGAGCTTTTGATCGAGGCGATGAGATACGTGCGCGCGCCCGTCCGCGCCGTGCTCGCCGGCTCCTCGGGCGACGGCCCGCGCTACGAAGCGCTCGTCCGCCGGCACGGCGTCGGCGACCGCGTCGAGTTGAGGGGCTTCGTCGGCGAAGACGAGTTGATCGAACTCTACGCGGGCGCGCTCGCCGTCTGCTACCTGCCCTTCGACGAGGACTACGGCTACGTCACGCTCGAAGGGATGCTTTCGGGCAAGCCCGTGGTCGTGCCGCGCGACGGCGGCGGCGCGGCCGAGTTCGTCGAGCACGAGAGCGAAGGGCTCGTCGCCGACCCCGACCCGCGCGCCATCGCCTCCGCCATCGAAAGCCTCCACGCCGACCGCGAGCGCGCCCGGCGCATCGGCCGGCGCGCGCGCGAAAAGATGCTCGCCGCAGACCTCTCGTGGGAGAACGTGGTGGGGAAGATCATCTCCGCCGCCGGCTGAGCGCGGGCCGCGGGCGCGTCGCGGCCCTCGCGCCGTGTGCTAGAATCCGGGCCGGGCGGGGGTTAGAAGTCCAGCCGCGCCGCGAGCGATATGACCGAGGACACACGCAGGCGAGTCTCATTCATCCACGCGCCGAACTCCTTTCTGGCGGCGACCCAGCAGTACGGCGCGATGTTCATGCCCGTCTGGGCCTACACGCTGGCCGCCTACGTCGAGGAGCCGGGGCGCTACGACCTGCGCCTCTTCGACACGCGGTTCGACGCCGTCGGCGACGTGCCCGCGGCCGACCTCTTCGTCTTCAGCGGCGTCAATCAGGACTACGAGACCATCGTCGCCACCCGCGGCCTGCTCGAAGAGAGGCACCCTCGGGCCTGCTTCGTCGTCGGCGGCCCCATCGCGTGGTCGCTCAAACAGGCCGGCGAAATCTCCAAGCTCTCGGCGTTCGACCACGTCTTCGTCGGCGACGGCGAGGAGGCCTTCCCGCGCTTCCTCCGCGACTTCGACCGCCGGGCCGAGCTGCCGCGGGTCATCGAAACCAAAGAGCGCTTCGACGTGTCGCGGGCGCGCCCCTTCTACCGGCCCTTCCTCGACGCGACCCACGGCCGCTACTACGGCGGCGTGCTCGAAGTCTCGCGCGGCTGCCCGTTCCTCTGCGAGTTCTGCGACGTGCGCGTGCTGCCCGACAACAACCGCGCGCACAGCTTCGCGCCCGCGCACGTCGTCGCCGAGCTCGACCACATGGCGGGCCTCGGCATCCGTCAGGTCTTGCTCGCGGCCGACAACTTCATCGGCGACCTGCGCTGGGCCGAGGAGGTGCTCGACCGCGTCATCGAATGGCAGGGGCAGTCGGGCCGCGGCGTCGCCCTCTACACGTGGCTGACGATCAACCTCGCGAAGCACCCGCGGCTGCTCCGCAAGCTCCGGCTGGCGGGCTTCGACATGCTCTTCATCGGCGTCGAGAGCTTCAGCAACAACTCGCTGATGGAGACGGCGAAGGTGCAGAACACGACGGGCGACATGGTCGAGGCCCTGCGCGAGATACAGTCTTACGGCTTCGCCGTCGTCGCCGGCCTCATCTTCGGCTTCGACTCCGACACGCCCGACTGCTTCGACCGCACGCTCGAAGGGATGGCGCGGGCGGGCCTCATCTCGGGCGACCCGTCGCTGCTGACGGCGCTGCCCGGCACGCCCCTCTTCCGCCGCATGAAACTCTCGGGGCGGCTGCGCGACAACAAGAACTCGCTCGGCGGCTACAAGTACTGCACCAACGTCCGCTACCTGATGCCGCGCGACGAGCTGGTCGGCGGCTACCGGCGCTTCGTCTGCCGCTTCTGCGAGGGGCGCTACCAGTACGGGCGGCTGCGCGGCTTCCTCGACAACCTCGACCGGGGCAACTACGTGCCGCTGCGCTCGGCCGGCTACGGCAGCCTGCCGAAGTACCTCTCGATGGTGCTGCGGAGCCGCCGCGCGGCGCTGATGCTGGCCGCGCGCCTCGCGCGCCTCGCGGCCCGGCCGGCGGCGGTGTG
>DATMVI010000106.1:0-2303 GCA_035563275.1 Pyrinomonadaceae bacterium | reverse complement strand
CAGAGAGACCAGCGTCTCGCGCTCCTCGGTCACCTTCCCCGAAAGCTTCACGACGAACGTCTTGCCCTTGAACCTACGGATGTAGGGCAGCGCCTCGCGCAAAAGGTCGAGCCGCGGCTGACTCATCTTCGCACCTCCGTTGAGCGCGGCGCCCGGCGCCGCCGCTCACCCTTTCAGCAACTCCGCCATGACGGCCTTCTGCGCGTGCAGGCGGTTCTCGGCCTCGTCGGTGACGACGGAGGCGGGCGAGTCGAGCACTTCGTCGCTGACAATGACGTTGCGCCGCACGGGCAGGCAGTGCATGAAGAGGCCGCCGTCGGTGCGCCGCATCTTCGCGGCGTCCACCGTCCAGCGGCCGCGGTGCGGCGCGCGCTCGGCCGCGTCGGACGCGGCGTCGCCGTAAAACTGCTTCGCGCCCCAGCTCTTCGCGTAGACGATCTGCGCGCCGTCGAAAGCCCCGTCGGCGTCGTGCGTGACGTTGACGCGCGAGCCGGCGGCCGAGGCGTGGCGCCGGATGTCTCGCATCAACTCTTCGTCCAGCTCGTAGCCGGGCGGGTGCGCGACCGTCAGGTCGTGCCCCATCTGCGCGGCGGCCAGCGCGAAGCTGTTGGGCACGGCCATCGGCAGAGGCTTCGGGTGCCACGCCCACGTCAGCAGCACGCGCCTGCGCCCGTCGCCCAGCTTCTCGCGGATCGTCATCATGTCGGCGAGCGCCTGACACGGGTGGTGCATCGCCGATTCGAGGTTGACGAGCGGGACTTCCGAATACCGCGCGAAGGCCGCGAGCACGGGGTCTCGCCGCTCCTCCTCCCAACTCCTGAGCGCGGCGAAGGTGCGGACGCCGGCGAGCGCGCAGTAGCGGCCGAGCACGCGCACGAACTCGGCGACGTGCTCCGTCTTATCGCCGTCCATCACCGCGCCCTCGCGGTGCTCCAGAGTCCAGCTCGTCCCGCCCGGCTCCAAGACGACGGCGTTGCCGCCCAGCTCGTGGACGCCGACCTGCATGGACGCGCGCGTCCGCAGGCTCGGGTTGAAGAAGACGAGCGCCGCCGAGCGCCCCGCGAAGGGGCGCGACGAGTCCTCGCCGCGCTTGAAGCGCGCCGCCGCGTCGAGCAACGCTTCGAGCTCGCCGCGCGTCCAGTCGGCGGTCGTCAGAAAATGCTTCATCGTCGCCGCCAACCCTCCGCCACTTCCTTCAACGCCCCGACGAAGAGGCCCGCCTCCTCGACCGTCACGCAGAGCGGCGGGAGCAGGCGCAGCACGCGCGGGTCGCTCGACGTGCCGGTGATGATGCGGCGTTCGAGCAGAGACTTCTGCGCCCGCGCCGCGACGGGTTCGGCGAACTCGACGCCGAGCAGCAGGCCCAGCCCGCGCACGCCCGCGACGCCGGGCACCTTCGCCAACTCCGCGCGCAGATACTTCTCGATGGCGCGCGCGTTGCCGAGCATCCCGTCCTCTTCAATCGCTTCGAGCGTCGCCGCGACGGCCGCCATCGCCAGCATCCCGCCGCCGAAGGTCGTGCCGAGGTCGTTCTCTTTAATCGAGGACGCGACCTCCCCGGTCGTCAGGCACGCGCCGACCGGCACGCCGCTGCCCAGAGACTTCGCCAGCGTGACGATGTCGGGCACGACGCCTGCGCCCGCCGCGCCGCCCGCGAAGAACCACTCGCCCGTGCGGCCCACGCCGGTCTGCACCTCGTCGTAGACGAGCAGCATCCCGCGCTCGTCGCACAGGCGGCGCAGTGACAGGAAGAACTCCGGCGCGGCCGCGCGCACGCCCGCCATCGACTGAATCGGCTCAAGCATCACGGCGGCCACCCGCTCGTCGGCGAGCGCGGCGACCGACTCGATTGACCCGAACTCGGCCCGCAGGTGGCCCGGCACGTTCGGCCTCCCCAGCTCGCGGTACCTGCCGAGGAACGTCGCGCTGATCGAGTCGGCCGTGCGGCCGTGGAAGCCCCCGTCGAAGGTGACGACGTGCTCGCGCCCGGTCTTCAGGCGCGCCATGCGCATCGCGTTCTCGTTGGCCTCCGTCCCCGAGTTGCAGAAGAAAGCCTTCGTCAGCGACGCGGGGGCGCGCCCGACCAGCATCTCGGCCGCGCGCGCCCGCACGCCCGAGTAGACGAGGTTCGAGTAGAACAAAAGCCGCCCGGCCTGCTCCCTGATCGCCGCGACCACGCGCGGGTGGCAGTGGCCCGTGGCGCAGACGGCGTGCCCGCCGTAGAGGTCGAGGTAGCGTTCGCCCCCGGCGGTCTCGACCCACGCGCCGCGCCCGCGCTCCGGCGCGAAGGCGAACTTCCTGTA
>DATMVI010000105.1:0-4018 GCA_035563275.1 Pyrinomonadaceae bacterium | reverse complement strand
GCCCGGCGCGGCCACGCCCTGCGCGCCGCCCGCCCCGCCGGCCTGCGTGCCGCCGGACGCGCCGCCCGTTTGCGCGCCGCCGGCGCGGCCCGTGTAGAGCAGCGCGTCTTCGCGCAGGAAGCCGCGCGGGACCGTCCCCTCGACGAGCGTGCGCGAGGCCCGGCCCTGCTCCGAGAACTTCTCGCCGCCCGCCTCGTAGGCCTCGTAGCGCGGCGTGTCCTGCATGTCCTGCCGGCAGCCGGGAAGCAGCAGGCAGAGGGCGGCCAGCAGGATGCCGTAAGCGCCGGGCCGCGGGCGGCGCGCATTCGCCTGCCGCCGGCCTTCGGCCTCGCGCCTTCTCATCTCTTTAATGCTCGACATCCGTCACCTCGCGCGCGCCTAAACTCTTGAGCAGGTCGACGGCCCTGTCGCGCCCCCCCTCGCGGCCGAACTCCGCGTCGCGGCTCTCGATGAGGAGGAAGAACTTGTCGCGCGAGGCCAGCGCGAAGTTCGGCGCGTTGAAGACCGGGTGGTACGGCTCGGGCAGCCCGTTCAGGGCCAGCATGCCGAAGACGGCCGAGAGGCCCGCGCCGAGCACGGTCATCTCGAACGTAATCGGGATGAAGGCGGGCCAGCTGTGCGGCGGCTTGCCGCCGACGTTGAGCGGGTAGTCGAGCACCAGCGTGTAGTACTGCAAGAGGTAGCCGGCGAGGCCCCCGAGGATGCCGCCGACGAGGACGATGAGCGGCATCCGGGTCGAGTGGACGCCGATGGCCTCGGAGAGCTCCTCGATGGGGTAGGGCGAGAAGGCGTCGATGCGGCGGTAGCCCGCCTCGTGGACGCGCCGGGCCGCCGCGACCACCTCGGTCGGCGTGTCGAACTCGGCCATCACGCCGAAAGTCGGCGGACGCAGTTTCTTCTTTATCGCCACGGCAACCTCCGAACAGAGCGCAGAGCGCAGAGCGCGGGATGCGGAATTAAAAGCGGCTCGTCTGCATTCTGCATTCCGCGCCCCGCACTCATCGTTTCCTTCCTCACGCCGCCTTCTCCTCCTTGATCTCGGCCCCCGGCACCATCGTCCGCATCTCGAAGATGGAGATGACGGGCAGGAAGCGCAGGAAGAGGAACATCAGGAAGAAGAAGAACCCGATGGTGCCGAAGAACATCGTGAAGTCGAAGATCGTCGGCTGGTAGAAGCCCCACGACGACGGCAGGAAGTCGCGGTGGAGGCTGATCGGGATGATGACGAAGCGCTCCAGCCACATCCCGACGTTGACGAACATGGCGACGACGAAGAGCGCCGCGTTGCTGTGGCGCGCGGCGCGCACCCAGATGATCTGCGGCACCACGACGTTGCACACGATCAGGGCCCAGTAGTAGAAGGCGTAGGGGCCGAAGAAGCGGTTGCGGATCATGAACTCTTCGTAGGTGTTCGCGCTGTACCACGCCGTGAAGGTCTCCATCATGTAGCCGTAGGCGACGATGAGGCCCGTCGCCAGCATGACCTTGGCGGAGTTGCGCAGGTGGCGCTCCGTGATGAAATCCTCCAGCCCGTAGAACTTCCTCAGAGGGATGACCAGCGTCAGCACCATCGCGAAGCCTGCGTAGATGGCCCCGGCGACGAAGTAGGGCGGGAAGATGGTCGCGTGCCAGCCCGGGATGATGCCGATGGCGAAGTCGAAGCTGACGATGGTGTGCACCGAGAGCACGAGCGGCGTCGAGAGCCCGGCCAGCAGGAGGTAGGCCATCTCGTAGCGCGCCCAGTGGCGGGCCGAGCCGCGCCAGCCCAGCGCCGCCATGCCGTAGACGACCTTGCCGAAGCGCGTGCGCGCGCGGTCGCGCAGCGTGGCGAGGTCGGGGACGAGGCCGACGAACCAGAAGAGCGCCGAGATGGTCGCGTAGGTCGAGACGGCGAACACGTCCCACATCAAAGGGCTGCGGAACTGCGGCCACATCTGCATCGTGTTCGGGTAGGGCAGCATCCAGTAGGCGAGCCACGGCCGCCCGGTGTGCAGGAGCGGGAAGAGGCCGGCGCAGGCGACGGCGAAGAGCGTCATGGCCTCGGCGAAGCGGTTGATCGAGGTGCGCCACGACTGCCTCAGCAGCAGCAGGATGGCCGAGATGAGCGTGCCGGCGTGGCCGATGCCGATCCACCAGACGAAGTTGATGATGTCGAAGCCCCACCCGACCGGCTGGTTGTTGCCCCAGATGCCGATGCCCGTCACGACGAGGTAGGCGATGGTGCCCTGAAGCATGCCGGCGATCATGAAGGAGATGCCGAAGCCGATCCACCAGCCCAGCGGCGTGCGCTTGCGCAGCACGATGGAGCTGATCTTGTCGGTCACCGTGCCGAGGGTGTGGCCCGGCTCGATCACCACCGGCGTCGTGTGGATCGCCGCGTCGTCGTGCGGATTGTCCAGCTTGCTGCTCATAAGCTTTCAGGCCGTCTCGTCAATCCCTGTTTCGGTTACCGCCCGCCGCGCGTCGTCTTCGCCGACGCCCGGCGGGCGGCGACTCCCCCCTCACGCCTCGCGTTCGAGGGCCGGGTTCGGGTTGCGCACCGCCGACAGGTAGACGGTGCGGGGCCGCGTGTTCAGGTCGGCCAGAAGGTCGTAGCGACTCTTCTGCGCGTGCAGCCTATGCACGGCGCTGCCGGGGTCGTTGAGGTCGCCGAAGACGATCGACTCGGTCGGGCAGGTCGCCTGACAGGCCGTCTTGATCTCGCCGTCCCTCACCTTGCGCCCCTCCTTCTCGGCCTCGATGCGCGCGTGCGAGATGCGCTGGACGCAGTAGGTGCACTTCTCCATGACGCCGCGCGAGCGGGGCGTCACGTCGGGGTTGCGCATCATCTTCAGGGAGGGCGTGTCCCAGTCCTGATAGAGCAGGAAGTTGAAGCGGCGCACCTTGTAGGGGCAGTTGTTCGAGCAGTACCGCGTGCCGATGCAGCGGTTGTAGACCATGTCGTTTAAGCCCTCGGCGCTGTGGACGGTGGCGTGGACGGGGCAGACCGGCTCGCACGGCGCGTTCTCGCAGTGCATGCACGGGACGGGCATGAAGTAGACGCCGCCGGGGGCGGAGACCGCGCCGCGGAAGTAGGCGTCGACCCGCAGCCAGTGCATCTCGCGCGAGCGCGCCACCTGCTCCTTGCCGACGACGGGGATGTTGTTCTCGGCCTGACAGGCGACGACGCAGGCGTTGCAGCCGACGCAGGTCGAGAGGTCGATGACCATGCCCCACTTGTAGCCGCGCGAGTTGTGGTCGGGGTTCTCCGAGTAGTCGTAGTTCGGGTAGAGCGACTCGTGGTGCTCGGGCGGGCGGTTGCCGCCGGCCGGCTGCGGAATCTCCGTGCCCTCGCGCGGGTTCGTCAGGTGCGGGTCGCGCAGCCACCGCTCGAACGAGCCGTGGCGGACGATCTCGCGGTCTTCCATCTGGAAGTGAATCTGCGTCGAGGCCAGCGAGTAGGTCTCGCCCGTGACCGCGACTTCGAGGCCGGGGCCGCCCCAGAGCGCGTCCGAGGTGCGCAGCTTGTAGGCGTTGAAGCCCGGCCCCGTGGGCTGCTCGAACGTGCCCTCGCGGCCGGCGATGTGGCCCGCGCGCCAGCGGCCGTAGCCGAGGTGGACGGTCACCACGTCGTCGGGCTGGCCCGGCAGAATCCACGCGGGCGCGTCCACCTCGCGCCCCTTGAAGCGGAGGCGGAGCACGTCGGCCGTCGCCTCGCCGCCCTTCGCCGTGTAGCGGTTGACGCGCGGCGGGTCGCCTTCGTCGGCGACCGCGCCGTCCGGCTCCTCGCCGACGCCGAGCCGCGCGGCCGTCGCCGGGCTGATGATGGCCGCGTTGTCCCACGTCAGCTTCGTCAGAGGCTTGGGCAGCTCTTGCAGCCAGCCGTTGTTGGCGAAGCGGCCGTCGTAGACGGTCGGGTCGGTGCGGAAGACGATCTCGAAGGGCCGGTTCTGCCCCGCGGGCGGGGCGGGCACGGGCGCGAGGCCCGCGGCGAAGTCGCCGCGCACCGCGACGCCGCGCTCGCGCCGCGCCGTGTCGG
>DATMVI010000104.1:0-3066 GCA_035563275.1 Pyrinomonadaceae bacterium | reverse complement strand
CCCCGCGCAGAAGATGCGGGGCTTGAGGCTGGTGACGACGACGACCTTCACCTCCGGGTGCTCGAAGCGGAGGCGCTGGACGGCGTCGGCCAGCTCGATGTCCACGCCGAGGTCGTAGGAGTTGAGCTTCAGCTTGTAGCCCTCGCCGAGCGTCTCATCCTCCCGCACGTCCATCGTGAGCCGCGCGACGGGGCCGTCGACCGAGAGTTTCCAGTGATTGTACCGTTCCGGCGACGTTTCGAAATTGACCATTAATAGACAGTCTCCACTATCCGCTTGAAAGGGTCGGACACGAAACCGTCATTATACCCGCCGCGCCGCCGGAATGCATCGACGCAGGGGCGCGGCCCGGACGCGCGCGGGGCGCAGCCGAATCATGAGGCCGCAGCGACACGCCCCCGGCGACCGCGTGCTCGCGGCCGCGTGACGGCCGACGCGGCAGAGCTTGAGGATTAGAGAAGGCCGGGCGGTTGACTCTTTGAATCAACCGCCCGGCCTTTCTTCAATCCGCAGTCCGCAAACCCCCGATCACCCTTTGAGGCGCGGGGGGCGGCGGTGTTTGGTGGCCTGCTCGAAGGCGTGGGCGAGGCGGATGAGTTTGGGCTCGGTGTAGGCGCGGCCGAAGAAGGAGACGCCGACGGGCAGGCCGTGGACGAAGCCGGCCGGGACGGTCACGTTCGGGTAGCCGGCGACGGCCGCGGGGGTGGAGCTGCCGCCGACGTAGTGGTCGCCGTTGACGAGGTCGGTCGTCCACGCGGGGCCGCCCGTGGGCGCGAGCAGCGCGTCGAGGCGGTGGCGCGCCATCACGGCGTCGATGCCGCGGGCGCGCGAGAGCAGGCGGTTCTTGCGCAGGGCCGCGAGGTAGGCGCGCTCGGTGAGCGGCCCCTTCTGCTCGGAGCGGATGAACAGCTCCTGACCGAAGTAGGGCATCTCGCGGTCGCGGTTGCGCTCGTTGAACTCGATGAGCTGTTTCAGGGTGCGCGGGTGGTCGCCGGGCGCGAGCGAGGCGAGGTACCGGTTGAGGTCGGCCTTGAACTCGTAGAGCAGCACCTCGAACTCGGAGGCGTCGAACTGGCCGTGCGTGGGCAGGTCGGCCGGGTCTACGACCGTCGCGCCGCCGCGCCTGAGCACGTCCACGGCGTCGTTCATCAGCTTATCGACCTGCTCGTTGAAGCCGAAGTGCTTGCGCGCGACGCCGACGCGCGCGCCGCGCAGGGTGGCCGAGTCGAGGTCGGAGGCGAAGTCGAGGCGGGCGGCGCCGGGCGCGCGCTCGTCCCTCGAAGCCGCGTCGCGCGGGTCGTGGCCGGCGAGCGCGGCGAGCAGCAGGGCGGCGTCGCGGACGGTGCGCGCCATCGGCCCGGCCGTGTCCTGCGTGTGCGAGATGGGGATGATGCCGCTGCGGCTGACGAGGCCGACGGTCGGCTTGATGCCGACGACGCCGCAGGCCGAAGCGGGGCAGACGATGGAGCCGTCGGTCTCGGTGCCGACCGCGGCGGCGGCGAGGCCGGCGGCGACGGCCGCGCCCGAGCCGGAGCTTGAGCCACAGGGGTTGCGGTCGAGCGCGTAAGGGTTCTTGGTCTGGCCGCCGCGCCCGCTCCAGCCGCTCGTCGAGCGCGTCGAGCGGAAGTTGGCCCACTCGCTCAGATTCGTCTTGCCGAGGATGACGGCCCCGGCCGCGCGCAGGCGCTCGACGACGAAGGCGTCGCGCTGCGGGCGCGCGTTGATTAAGGCGAGCGAGCCGGCCGTGGTCTTCATGCGGTCGGCCGTGTCGATGTTGTCTTTGATGAGGACGGGGACGCCGTGCAGCGGGCCGCGCGTGCGCCCGGCCTTGCGCTCGCGGTCGAGTTCTTCGGCGATGCGGAGCGCGTCCGGGTTGGTCTCGATGACGGAGTTGACGGCGGGGCCGCGGCGGTCAACCTCCTCGATGCGTTCGAGGTACTCTTCGGCGATGCGGCGGGCCGACATGCGCCCCGCCGCCATCCACTGCTGAAGCTCGGCGATGGACGCCTCTTCGACACGCTCGTCGGCGGCGGAGGCGAGCAGGCGCGCGGCGCGCGAGTCGAGGAGCGCGGGGCCGAGCGCGGCGGCGAGGCCGCCGGCCACCCCGGCGCGCAGAAACTTCCGGCGGTTGACGGGCGCGCCGGCGCCCCCCTCGGGCTTCTTTTTCATAAAGGGCTTCTCTTGCTGTACGTGGTAAAAATGCGGGAGCTTCGTGTCGCGCCGTTAGCATCGCGCAACGCGCGGCTAAAATCAACAGGGAAGTTCGGCGAAGTCCGCGGACGGCGGATTCGGGCATCGTTTATGAAAACTTTCAACCTGTGCCTGCTCGGTTTCGGCAACGTCGGGCGCGCGCTCGCGGCGCTGCTCGTCAAAAAGAGGGGGGAGCTGCGCGCGGGGTACGGCATCGACTGGCGCGTGACGGGCGTGGCGACGCGGCGTCTGGGGCGGCTCGTCGCGCCCGAGGGCTTCGCGGACGCGGAGCTTGCGGGCGGCGCGGTCTCGCCGCGCGCGTCGCCGCCGCCCGCCGGCGTCCCGGGATGGCTGCGGGCCGCGCGCGCCGACGTGCTCTTCGAGACCACTTCGCTCGAACCGCTCACGGGCGAGCCGGCCGTCTCGCACGCGCGCGCGGGACTGGAGGCGGGCGCGCACGTGGTGACGGCCAACAAGGGAACCATCGTCCACGCCTACCGCGAGCTGTCGGAGCTGGCCCGCGAGCGCGGCCGCCGCTTCATGTTCGAGGCGACCGTGGCCGACTGCCCCGTCTTCTCGCTCTTCCGCGGCTCGCTCCCGGCCGCGCGCCTGCTCGCCTTCGCCGGCGTCGTCAACTCCACCACCAACGTCATCCTCGAAGAGATCGAGGCCGGCGGCACGTTCGACGACGGCGTGCGCCGCGCGCAGCAACTAGGCATCGCCGAGACCGACCCCTCGCACGACGTGGACGGGTGGGACGCGGCGGTGAAGGTGTGCGCCGTCGCCAACGTCCTGATGGGCGCGGGGCTCCGGCTCGGAGACGTGAGGCGGGAGGGCATCAGGGGCTTGAGCGCCGCGGAGGTGCGCGCGGCGCGC
>DATMVI010000103.1:0-6043 GCA_035563275.1 Pyrinomonadaceae bacterium | reverse complement strand
GGAGTTTGCGCGCCCCGCACGTTCGCCATCAGCTTCGCGTGCGGCGCGCGCTCGCCCATGCGGATGGTGCGCTGCCACGAGCGCACGAAGTCCTGCGCGGTGACGGCGTCGCCGTTCGACCAGCGCGCGTCGCGGCGCAGGTGAAAGAGCCACGTGCGGCCGCCGTCGTTCGACTCCCAGCGGCTCGCCACGGCGGGCGCGGGCCGCACCGTGCCGGGCGCGTACTCGGTGAGACCTTCGAAGAGGGCGCGGACGGCGTCGGTGTCGGGCGGGGCGGCGGCGCGGGCCGGGTCGAAGACGCGCGGCAGCCCGCCGTCGCTCCAGCGGAACTCCTGCGCCGGGGGCACGACCACCTTGCCGTAGAAGGTCTCGCCCTCCTCGCGCTCGAAGCACCCGCTGCCGGCGAGCGACAGGCCGAGCGCCAGCGAGAGCCACAGGCGCGCCCGCCGGGCCGCGAAGAAATGGCGTAAACCCTTCCTCAACCTCAATCGCCTCCCCGCCCCGCGAGCGCCTTCAGCTCGGCGTAGACGGCCTCGGTCTGCCTCCGCGTGTCCTCGAAATCGCCGCTCGTGTCGATGGCGTAGTCGGCGTAGCGCAGCTTCTCCTCCTGCGGCATCTGCGAGCCGATGCGCCGCTCGGCCTCCTCGCGCGAGAGCCGGTTGCGGCGCATCAAACGCTCCAGCTGCGCCTCGGGCCGGCAGTGGACGACCACCAGCTTGTCGAAACGCTTGTAGCCGCCCGACTCGATCATCAGCGCCGCGTCCACCACGCCGACGCCGCGCGGGTCTTCGAGCTCCCAGCGCCGAAGCTCCGCGTCCTGCTCGGCCATGATGAGCGGGTGCAGGATGGCGTTGAGCCGCAGCCGCCTCGCCTCGTCGCCGAAGACTAAGGCCCCGAGCCGCGCGCGGTCGAGCGCCCCGTCCTCGCGCAGCACGCCCCCGCCGAACTCTTCGACGACGGCGCGCAGGCCCTCCGTCCCCGGCTCGACCACCCGCCGCGCCAACACGTCCGCGTCCGCCACGCGGCAGCCCAACCCCTTCAGCAACCCGGCCACGTGCGACTTGCCCACCGCAATCGAACCCGTCAGACCGACGCGCAACATAAATGAAGTTTCGCGCTTCGAGTGTCAGGTTTCAGTTTCGCGCCTTAACCCCTCGCCACTCGACCGACGCCACACAAACTCGGAACTCGAAACTTATGTCTCTATCCCCCGTCGGCGGCGGGCCGCCTCGACGGTGTTCTTCATCAGCATGGTGACCGTGAGCGGGCCGACGCCGCCGGGCACGGGCGTGAGCCGGCCGGCGACCCGCGCGGCCTCGGCCGGGTGCACGTCGCCGACGATTGTGTAGCCGCGCTCGCGCAGCGACTTCAGGCGCTTCTCGGCCCCGTCGCCGAACAGCTCGCGCGCCTCGGCCTCGCCGGTCAGGCGGTTGATGCCCACGTCCACGACGACCGCGCCGGGCTTGATGTGCTCGCCGCGCAGGAAGCCCGCGCGCCCGACGGCGGCGACGAGGATGTCGGCCTCGCGCGTCACGGCCGCGAGGTCGCGCGTGCGCGAGTGGCAGAGGGTGACGGTCGCGTCGCGTTGCAGCAGAAGCTCGGCGACGGGGCGGCCGACGTTGTTACTGCGGCCGACGACGCAGGCGCGCGCGCCGCGAATCTCGACGCCCTCGCGCTCCAGAAGCTCGACGATGCCGGCCGGCGTGCAGGGCACGAGCGAAGGCAGTTGCGAGAAGAGGCGGCCGACGTTGACCGGGTGGAAGCCGTCCACGTCCTTCGCCGGGTCGATCGCCTCGATGACGCGCCCTTCGTCGTGGCCGGCGGGCAGCGGCAGTTGCACGAGGATGCCGTCCACGTCCTCGCGCCGGTTGCACGTCAGGACGAGTTCGAGCAGTTCGTCGGCGGTCGTCTCGGCCGGCAGCGGGTGGTGCTCCGAGGTCAGCCCGAGCTCTTCGCAGGCGCGCACCTTGTTGCGGACGTAGACGACCGAGGCCGGGTCTTCGCCGACGAGGATCGTCACCAGCCGCGGCACGACGTTGCGCTCGCGCCAGAGCGCGGCGACCGCCTCGGCCACCTCGCGCTTGAGCTCCGCCGCCACGCGCGCCCCGTCGAGCTTGCGCGCCCCGACGCCTTCGTCCCTCTCCGTTGTCGTGTTCATCGGCTGTGGCCCTCATCGTAACACCGCCAAACGCGAATCGTAAATCGCGAGCAGAAGCCGTCGGGAGTCGCCGGCCGACGGTCGTCAGTCACCGGTTTTTTGTCCCCGCCGGCGACCGGCGACCGGGAACCGCCTTTCCGATTCACGATCGACGATTCAGGGCTTCCCTCCGGTTGCGCGCCGCGCCGCCGATGTCTGACAATCGCGGGCATGAAGACCCCACGCGGACTTATCCGCCCGTCATCTTTGAGGAGCGTGCTGGCCGTCGTCTTCGCCGCGGCCGTGGGCCTCAGCTCGTGCGCGCGGCCGGAGGCCCCGGACGCCGGGGCGAAACGTTACGAGTTGAAAGGCAAGGTGGTGTCGGTTGACCGCGCGAACGGCGAGGTCGAGGTAGACCACGAGGAGATTCCGGGCTACATGGCCGCGATGCGGATGTCTTTCAGCGTCCGCGACCGCGACGCGCTGGCGGCGATGGCGGGCGGCGACCGCCTACAGGCCACGCTCGTCGTGGGCGGGAGGGGCTACTGGCTGGAGAACCCCGTCGTCACGAAGGCCCTGCCCGGCGAGGAGGCCGCGGCGGCCGCCGCGATGGGGCCCCCGCCCGGCACCGAAGTCCCGGACTTCAGCCTCGTCAATCAGGACGGCGAGCGCCTGAACCTCAAAGGGCTGCGCGGCCGCGCCGTGCTCGTCACCTTCATCTACACGCGCTGCCCCTTCCCCGACCAGTGCCCGCAGCTCAGCACGAACTTCGCCGCCGTCCACCGCGAGCTTGAGCGCGACGCGGCGCTGCGCCCGAAGACGCGCCTGCTGAGCGTCACGCTCGACCCGGCCTACGACACGCCGAAGGTTCTGCGCAGCTACGGCGCGGCCTACACCGAGCGCTACGGCGAAGAGACCTTCGAGCACTGGGACTTCGCCACCGGCGACCCGGCCGAGATACGCCGCCTCGCGCAGTTCTTCGGCCTCGCCTACGAGGAGCAGAGCGGCCAGATCATCCACTCGATGCGCACCGCCCTCGTCGGCCCCGACGGCAAAGTCTTCAAAATCTACCGCGGCAACGAGTGGAAGCCCGAAGAGGTCTTGGCCGACCTGCGGCGACTGGCGGACGGGGCCTGACGGGACAGGGGCGGCGGGCGCCGGCCGCCTTTTTCAGTAAGACCGGATCGAGTGCATGACGCGGCCCCAGACCTCGAAGTCCATGCCGTCGGTGACCTCGATGGGCTGGTAGTTCTCGTTCTCCGGCATCAGCCAGATGCGCCCCTGATGCACGCGCAGGCGCTTGACGCACAGCTCGTCGTTGATGCGCGCGATGACGATGTCGCCGTCGTCGGCCTCGACGGCGCGGTCGACGACGAGGATCGAGCCGGGGTGGATGCCCGCCCCCATCATCGAGTCGCCGGAGACGCGCACGTAGAAGGTCGCCACCGGGTGCTTGATGAGGTAGCGGTTGAGGTCGAGGCGCCCCTCGACGTAGTCCTCTGCCGGCGAGGGCCAGCCCGCCGAAACCGACGCCATGAAGAGCGGCCGCGCCCAGCTCGTCGCGCGGTCGGGCCGGTAGACGGCCGCGACGTTGTCGTGTGCGATCATGCTCGTTTCACCCGTGGAAGATTGTCTAACCGGCGAGATTCTACACGGGAGCGCTGGGCGAGACAAGATTTTTCTTCGCGGCGGGCGGGGATGAAGAAGGGATGCTCCCGGCACGACTTGAACGTGCGACCCCTCGCTTAGGAGGCGAGTGCTCTATCCACTGAGCTACGGGAGCGTGGGCTAAAACTTAACAGACGCGCGGCGCGACCGTCCAGCCGCGGTCAGGACTGGTACTTGATGAGCGAGCGCACGTCGTAGCCTTCGAGCTTCCGCCGGCCGGGCAGGAACTCCAGCTCGACGACGAAGGCGAGGCCGACGACCTCGCCGCCGAGCTGTTCGACGAGGTTCGCGACGGCGCGGGCCGTGCCGCCGGTCGCCAGAAGGTCGTCGGCGATGATGACGCGGTGGCCGCTGCCGACGGCGTCGCGGTGAATCTGGAGCGCGTCCTGCCCGTATTCGAGGTCGTAGGAGACGGAGGCGCACTCGGACGGGAGCTTGCCGGGCTTGCGCGCCGGGACGAAGCCCGCGCCGAGGTGGTAGGCCATCGCCGGCGCGAAGATGAAGCCGCGCGCCTCGACGCCGACGACGGTGTCGACCCCGGTTCCTTTGAACTGCTCGGCCAGCGCGTCCACCGTCCGCCGCAGCCCCTCCGGGTGCTTGAGCAGCGTCGTGATGTCGTAGAAGTTAATGCCCGGCTTCGGGAAGTCGGGCACTTCGCGGATGAGCGACTTGAGTTGATCCATGATGTTCAAGTAGACGGTAGTCAGCAGTCAGTAGAAAGGCAGTCGCTAACGAACCGTCCGCGCGCCGGCGTCAACAGAGTTTGCGCGGGGCGCTGCCGGCTACCGACCGCTGCCTCTCTCACCTTTCGATACGGAATGTCGGGTAGTGGCCCGTGGGTTCGAGGCTGAGTTCTTCGACCTGTCCGACGTGGGCGTGCCGGGGGCCGGCGGCGAGGTCGTGCCTGAAGCCTTCGATGCCTTCGGGCGCGCCCTCGGCGACCACTTCGACGCGGCCGTCGGCGAGGTTGCGGACGTAGCCGACCACCTGATGGCGCGCGGCGACGCGCTGCGCGAAGAAGCGGAAGCCCACGCCCTGAACCTCGCCGCTGATGTAGTAACGACGCGCGACTCGCATGCCGTCAGAGACGCCTTTCGCGGCCTTCAGCCGAGGGCTTCGAGGCACCCGGCCAGCGGCAGCTTGCGGCAGGTGTACATCGGCGTGTCGCGCAGCGTGTACTTGCTGGCGCGCGTCTCGCGCAGCTCCTGCACGAGGTCGAGGAAGTCCGCCGGGTGGTCGGTCTCGAAGGCGACGACGAACTCCTGATCGTCGAGGCCGAACGAGTAGGTCGTGTGGAGCTTGACGGAGCGGTACTTGGAGCCGACGCGGATGTGCTCGTCCATCAACTCCTGCCGCTGCTCGACGGGCAGCATGTACCAGTCGCGCGTCTTGACGAACGGGTAGACGAAGAGGTACTGCGACTGGCCGGGCACGATGTGGAGGCGGTCTTCGACGTGTTCGGGGTTGTCCTTGTCGATATACATCGAGCGCTTGGTCATCGACAGGAAGCTCTGCGTCACGTCGAGGTGGCGGCCGAGCGCGGTCGCGTTCAGCTCGGCCGACATCTGCTGGAAGGGGTCGAGCGCGTAGCCGATGCGCCAGACCATGAAGTCCACGTTCGAGCGCAGGCCGACGATGGAGTAGGTGTGGATGAAAAGCTCGCGTCCGTACTTGCCGACGGCCTCGACGAACTCGCGCCGGGCCTCCTCCTTCTCGCGCGCGCCGAGGTGGCGCCACTCGGGCCGGGCCTTGTAAAAGGTGAAGGTGACGAACTGGCGCGGGAGTTGTGGCTTCGCCCCGGTCTCGTCGTCGTCGCGCGCCGACTTCTCGCCCTTGTTGGTGAGGCGCAGCGTCGGGCGGCTGTTCTGCTGCTCTTGTTCGGTGCTCATGTCGCGGATACCTCTCGGGGGTTGACGGTGTGGCCGCTCCTTCTCCTCTCGCGTAGCGTCGCGGGTCGGATGAAGCCCGTCTGACGCAAGGTATTTTGAAGCGCGCCGCGGCAGATTGCAAACGGCCACGGCGCGCGCCCTGACGCGCTCGCGCGGCCGCGCGAAGTCTTTGAAGCCGGCGCGCGGCTGGGCTATACTCGCGCCGCTTTTCCGACGCACAAGCCAGAGCGCATCCCGCTTCCGGAGAGCTTCGCCCGCATGAGAGCCACCAAGCTGCTCGTCGTCCTCATCGCCGCCGCCTTCGCCGCCGCAGCCGCGGGCTGCGGCGACAGCGCCGCGCCCGACCCGA
>DATMVI010000102.1:0-6525 GCA_035563275.1 Pyrinomonadaceae bacterium | reverse complement strand
GCCGCCGGCCCCGCCGCCTTTCGTCGAGGGCGGGGAGGAGGAGGAAGGCGTTGACGGCGGTGACGACGACGCGGCGGCGCGCGAGCCCGACGTGCGGCGCGGCTTCCGCTGGAAGTCGGCGCTCGAACAGTCGCTCCTCCTGCTCTCGATCCAGCACGGCTACGCGATGACGCAGCCCAAGACGCGGCGCGAGCTGCGCGGCCCCTTCCTGAAAGACTACTTCCGCTCGGTCGGCAACCTGCAAGGCTGGGACGACGGGGGGCGCTTCTTCACCAACTACGTCGCCCACCCGCTTCAGGGGGCGGCCGTCGGCTTCATTCAGGTGCAGAACGACCCGCGCGGCATCCGCCAGCAGTTCGGCCGGTCGCGCGCCTACTGGCGCAGCCGCCTCAAGGCCCTCGCGTGGTCGGCGGCCAACAGCACGCAGTTCGAGCTGGGGCCGATCAGCCAAGCCTCGCTCGGCAACGTCGGCAAGGCGCGGAAGCTGACCTACGTCGACCTCGTCGTGACGCCGACGGTCGGGACGGCGCTGCTCGTCGGCGAGGACGCGCTCGACCGCTTCGTGGTGCGGCGCATCGAGGCCGCCTCCGGCAACCTCTACCTCCGCGTCGCGGCGCGGATGCTGCTCAACCCCGCGCGCAGTTGCGCCAACCTCCTGCGCTTCAGGAAGCCGTGGCACCGCGACACCAGATGAACGGGGCGCGGCGGGGGCCGCGCGGGCGCGGCCGCGGCGCGCGCGAGACGCCGCCTCCCGTCAGGCCCCTGAGTGACGAAATCCTGACGTGGGCCGAGGTCAGCCTCACGCACCGCGTGCGCCACGGCGTCTACCAGCGCGACGGCCGCCTCGTCTCGCTCCTGACCGACTTCGGCCACCTCAACCCCTGCTACCCGGACGCGGCCGCCGACGAAGAGACCATCAACTACGTCGGCAACGGCCGCCACGGCGACCAACGGCTCACCCCGCCCAACATGGCTTTGCTCGACGCCGTCCGCACCGGCCACGCCGTCCCGCTCTTCAACAAGCTCGGCGTCGGCCGCTGGCAGCACATGGGCTTCTGGCGCGTCGCCGACGCCGAACACCGCTACGACGAGTCGGAGAAACGTATGCTCTGGCGCTTCACGCTCAAGAGGGTGAGAGGGTCGGGGGCCCGGCCGTGAGGGGGGGCGGCCCCCCGCTTTTGTAAACCCCGTGTAAAACTTTCGCCGCGCCGCCCCGGACGGCGGGCTCTCGACTTCAGACTGTCGCGCGCTTTTGTTAAGCTTTGACTTCTTCCCGCAAGAGACTGTCCGAAAGGAGATTTATCAGGAGCCATGAGAAAACTTTACGCCGCCGCGCTGCTCGGCGCGCTCGCGCTGGCCGCCGCGGCCGCCCCGGCCGGGGCCTCCGACACGACGGGCGGGGCCATCGGGGCCACGGTCGCCGACTTCACGCTGCCCGACGCCGACGGGCGCGAACACTCGCTCGCCTCGCTCAGGGGCAAGAACGGCACGGTGCTCATCTTCGTCTCGACGCAGTGCCCGATCTCGAACGCCTACGACGCGAGGATGGAGAAGCTCTCGCAGGACTTGCGCGCGCTCGGCGTCAACGTCGTCGGCATCAACTCGAACGCCACCGAGTCGCCGGCCGACGTTAAGCAGCACGCGGCCGCCAAGAAGCTCTCCTTCCCGATCCTGAAGGACGGCGGCAACCGCATCGCCGACCGCCTCGACGCGCGCGTCACGCCCGAGGCTTACTTCCTCGACGCCTCGAACAAGCTCGTCTACCGCGGCCGCATCGACAACTCGCGCAACGGCGACGCGATCAGCTCGCAGGAGCTGCGCGAGGCGGTCGAGGCCACGCTCGCCGGCAGGCCCGTCGCCAAGACGGAAGTCCGCGCCTTCGGCTGCTCCATCAAGCGCGGCTGAGTCAAAGCGGTTTCAGGTTTCGAGCCGCGGGTTCCGAACTTAAAAGACAGGCCGCCGCGCGAGCCGGTCGTCTTTTAACCCGGAGCCCGCGGCCCGGGACTCGAAACTTTTCCTTCTTGGGTACCGACATGAAGCCACACCTTCGTCTCTTCCTTTCCCTCTGCGCCGTCGCCTCCCTGATGTGGGTCGGCCCGCGCGCCGCGGCGCAGGGCGCGCCGGACGGCTTCAAGGTGACGGAGATCAAAGAGGCCGAGCTGAAGTCGATTCTGGAGTCGAGCGCCGGGGGCGGGCGCGCCCTGCTCGTCAACTTCTGGGCGACGTGGTGCGGGCCGTGCCGCGACGAGTTCCCCGACCTCGTCAAAATCCGCGGGCGCTACAGCGCCGACCGGCTCGACTTCGTCACCGTCTCGCTCGACGACATCTCCGACCTCCAGTCGAACGTCCCCGACTTCCTGCGCCAGATGCGCGCCACGCACATCCCGGCCTACCTGCTCAACGCCGACAACCCCGAGGCCGCCATCTCGCTCTTCGACCCGGCGTGGCGCGGCGAGCTGCCGGCCACCTTCCTCTACGACCCGCGCGGCCAGTTGACCTACAAGCACCGCGGCCGCATCAAGCCGGCCGAGCTGCAAGCCGCCATCGACCAAGCCCTCGCCGCCAAGCCCGCGGCCGAAGGGCAGGGCGCGACGCCGCAGCCGACTAATTCGACGCGGCCGACAACCCCGGCGACGCCGCCGGCCGCCGGGCTCGAACAACTGCTCGCCTACGACGCGGGCGCGCCCATCGACCTCAAGGTCGTCGGCACGGAGCGGCGCGACGGCGCGGTCGTCGAGGACGTGACCTTCGCCGGCGTCGGCGAGACGATACAGGCCTACGTCGTCCGCCCGGAGGCGGGCGCCGGGCCTTTCGCCGGCGTCCTCTTCGTCCACTGGTTCGCGCCGCCCGAGCCGACCTCGAACCGCACGCAGTTCCTCGAAGAGGCCCGCGCGCTCGCGCGCCGCGGCACGGTCTCGCTCCTCATCTCGACCTTCTGGTCAGACCCCGAGCGCTACAAAGCGCGCCGCTGGCAGACCGACTTCGAGAACTCCGTCACGCAGGCCAAGAACCTGCGCCGCGCGCTCGACGTGCTCCTCTCGCGGCCGGGCGTGGACGCGGGCCGCGTCGGCCTCGTCGGCCACGACTACGGCGCGATGTTCGGCGCGCTCGTCTCGGCCGTGGACTCGCGCCCTAAAGCCTACGCGCTCATCGCCGGCACGTCGCGCTTCGCCGACTGGTACCTGTTCGGCTCCTCGACCGGCGTCCCCAAAGGCGAAGACCTCACGCGCTTCCGCGAGCGGCTTTCGCAAATAGACCCGGTGACGGCGCTCGGCCGCGCCAAGGGCGCCTTCTTCCTCCAGTTCGGCGAGCAGGACAAGTACACGCCGCGCGACAACTTCCTCGACTTCTACCGCGCCGCCCCCGAACCCAAACGCCTCGCCACCTACGCCTCCGACCACGACATGACGGCCGACATCATCCGCCACGACCGCACCGTCTGGCTCGCCGAACAACTCAAGCTCAATTAAGAATTAAGAATTGGCTGTTGGGAATCCTCAAGGGCGTTTCGCAGGCACGTCATTCTTAATTCTTAATTCTTAATTCTTGACTGACTCTCCCGGCGTTTGGAGAAAACCGCGCCAGCCTTTATCCTGTCGGGTCTTCTTATCCTGGCTTTTTTCGACCGACATGAACCCTGAAGCCATCACGCCCGATGTGGTCGCCGCGCACAACCTGACGCCCGAGGAGTTCGCGCGCATCCGCGAACTGCTCGGGCGCGAGCCGACCTTCGTCGAACTCGGCATCTTCTCCGTGATGTGGTCGGAGCACTGCTCCTACAAATCGTCGCGCGTCCACCTCGGGCGTCTCCCGACGACGGGCGAGCGCGTCATCGTGCCGCCGGGCGAGAACGCCGGCGTCGTGGACGTGGGCGACGGCTGGTGCGCCGCCTTCAAGGTCGAGTCGCACAACCACCCCTCCTTCATCGAGCCGTTTCAGGGCGCGGCCACCGGCGTGGGCGGCATCCTCCGCGACATCTTCACGATGGGCGCGCGCCCCATCGCCTCGATGAACTCTCTGCGCTTCGGCACGCTCGCGCACCCCGTCCACGGGCGGCGCAACCGCGCGCTCCTCGCCGGCGTCGTCTCGGGCATCGCGCACTACGGCAACGCCTTCGGCGTCGCCACCGTCGGCGGCGAGGTCGTCTTCGACGACGCCTACTCGCTGAACCCGCTCGTCAACGCCTTCGCGCTCGGCCTCGTCCGCCGCGACCAGATTTTCTTCGGCAAGGCGGAGGGCATCGGCAACCCTATTTTGTACGTCGGCGCGAAGACGGGCCGGGACGGCATCCACGGCGCGACGATGGCCTCGGCCGAGTTCGACGAGGAGGCTCTGGAGAAGCGGCCGACGGTGCAGGTCGGCGACCCGTTCCTCGAAAAGCTCCTGCTCGAAGCCTGCCTCGAAGCGATGCGCGCCGGCGCGGTCGCGGGCATTCAGGACATGGGCGCCGCCGGGCTGACCTCCTCCTCGTGCGAGATGGCCGCGCGCGCCGGCACGGGCGTGGAACTCGACCTGAGTTTAGTCCCGCAGCGCGAGGAGGGGATGACGGCTTACGAGATCATGCTCTCGGAGTCGCAAGAGCGGATGCTCATCGTCGCGCACGGCGGGCGCGAGCGGCAGGTCATAGACATCTTCCGCAAGTGGGAGCTGGACGCCGTCGTCATCGGCCGCGTGACGGAGACCGGCGCGGTCGTCGTCAACCACCACGGCGCGCGCGTGGCCGAGATACCCTCGAAGTATCTGACGGACGAAGCGCCGCGCTACGCGCGCCCGATGCGCGCGCCCGAAGCCGGGGCGGCGGGCCAAGTGCGAAGCGACAGCGATTCGGCCGCGCCGCCCGCCAACGCTTCGGTCGTCAACTCCGACGAACTCGACGAAGTGCTCGAAGCGCCGAGCGCCGTCGTCTCGGACGCGGCCGAGGATCACGACGAATCTCTGCGCCGGCTCGTCGCCGCGCCCAACGTCGCCTCGAAGGAGTGGGTCTACCGCCAGTACGACCACATGGTGCGGACGAACACGGCCGTGCTGCCGGGCGCCGACGCGGCCGTCGTGCGCATCAAGGAGACGCGGCGGGGCTTGGCGATGTGCCTCGACGGCAACGGCCGCTACTGCGCCGTCAGCCCGCGCGAGGGCGCGGCGCTGGCCGTCGCCGAGGCCGCCCGCAACATCACCTGCGTCGGCGCGCGCCCCGTCGCCATCACCAACTGCCTCAACTTCGCCTCGCCCGAGCGGCCCGAGGTGATGTGGTCTTTCTCGGAAGTCATCGACGGCATGGCCGAGGCGTGCCGCGCTCTGGGCACGCCGGTCGTCTCCGGCAACGTCTCCTTCTACAACGAGACCGAGGGGCGCGGCATCCACCCGACGCCGGTCATCGGCATGGTCGGGCTGGTCGAGGACGTGCGCCGCGTCGTCACGCAGGGCTTCAAGCGGGCGGGCCACGTGGTCGGGCTCTTCGGCGAGACGCGCGACGACTTGGCGGTGAGCGAGTACGCCGTGACGGTGCGCGGGCGCTCGGTCGAGGAGCTGCGCGCGGAGGGGGCGCGCGTCCCGGCGCTCGACCTCGGGCGCGAGCTGGCCGTGCAGCGCGCGGTGCTGCGCGCCGCCGAGGAGGGCCTGCTCCACTCGGCCCACGACTGCTCGGACGGCGGCCTCGCCGTCGCGCTCGCCGAGAGCTGCTTCTCCTCGCTCGGCCGCCCGGCCGTCGGCGCCGAGATCGAACTCGAAGCCGGCGACCTTTCGACGGCCGCGCGCCTCTTCGCCGAGACGCCCTCGCGCGTCGTCGTCAGCTTCGACGAATCACGGCGCGCGCGCCTCGAACAACTCGCCGCCGAGGCCGGCGCGCCCTTCCGCCTTCTCGGCCGCGTCGCCGGCGACCGCCTCAGCATCAAAGTCGGCGGCGACGAGCGCGTCTCCCAAACAGTCAACGAACTCGAATCCGCTTGGCGCTCCGCCCTCGGCCGCCGCCTCGAAGTCGAAGTCATCGCCACGATGGCCGAGTAAGAAAGTGTGTCGGGGCTCGGGCCTCTAGGGGGCCACGGCCTGACAGAGCTTTTCGGCGAGGAGGTGGCCGGCGACGCGGTGGCCCGTCTCGTTCCAGTGGCCGTTGCCGGGGTCGGGCGGGAAGCCGTGGAGGAAGACTTTGTGCCGCTCGGCGTAAGCCTGCAAGTCGGGCGCGAGGTTGAAGACGGGGAAGCCTTCGCGCTCGCCCAAAGCTTTGAAGCGGCGCTCGGGGTAGAAGAGGTCTGAGACGCCGAGGCGGCGCGCGAAAGCCTCGCGCGCCGACGGGTCGGGGTGGGCCTGAATCGGGTTGCTCAGGGTGGCGACGACGAAACGCGCGCCGCGCTCCGAGACCTCCCGATGCATCGTCGCGACGAGCGCTTCCGTCACGCGCCACGCGCCGCGCCAGACCTCGTCCGAAGGCTCCGCGTAGACCATGTTAGCCGTCCCCAACTCGGCGGGCGGCGGGGCCTCGGCCGGCGGCGCGGGCTGCGTCGCCGCCGCCGACTCCCGCGCCCGCGCGAGGGC
>DATMVI010000101.1:0-7704 GCA_035563275.1 Pyrinomonadaceae bacterium | reverse complement strand
GCGAGCACCATGCCCTGCGACTCGAAGCCGCGGAGTTTGCGCGGCTTGAGGTTGGAGACGACGGCCACCTTGCGCCCGACGAGTTTCTCCGGCTCGTAGTGCTCGGCGATGCCGGCGAGGATTTGGCGCGGCGCGGCCTCGCCGAGGTCGACGGTGAAGCGCAGAAGCTTGTCCGACTTCGGCACGCGCTCGGCCGTCAGGACTTCGCCGACGCGCATCTCGACCTTCACGAAGTCGTCAATCGTGATGTAGGTGGCGACGCCTTCGGGCGGGGCCGCGGCCGGGGCGTGTTCGGGCGCGCCGGCGACGGCCTCGGTCGCGCCGCGCAGGGGCGGCTCTGCGGGTTTCGTCTCGGCCGCCGTCTCGGAGCCGGGGACGGCGGCCTGCGTGGCGCGCGCGCCCTCGGCCGCGTTCGTCGTTTCTGCCTGCGGCTTCTCCGCGTTCTCTGTCTCGGACATGATTTCCGCCATCACCTTCTTTTTGTCCACGCGCGGGAAGAGCGGCGCGACTTCGCCGAGGCGCGTGCCCTCGCCGAGGCCGCCCCACCTCAGGCCCGCCGGGTCGGTCTGAGAGAGTTCGGTCTCAAGCCCGAGCTGGCGCGCGATGGCCTCGCACGATTCGGGCATGAACGGGTAGAGCATGACGGCGAGCCAGCGGACGGCCTCGGCCGCGCGGTAGAGCACGGCCCCGTTGACCTCGCGCATCTCTTCGGACTTCGCCAGCTCCCACGGCTTCGCGTCGGAGATGAACTTGTCCGCGCGCGCGATCAGGCCCCACGCGACTTCGAGCGCGCGGTTGAATTCGTAGGCGCCGAGGGCCTGCACGAACTGGTCGCGCGCCAGCTCTAGGCTGCTCGCCAGCTCCAGCGCGTCGGAATCGACGCCGGCGCGCTTGGCCGCGAGCCGCTTCGCTTCCGGCACCTCGGGCGCGGGCACGCGCCCCTCGAAGTAGCGGCCGATCATCGTCAGCGTGCGCGCGACGAGGTTGCCGAGGCCGCTGGCGAGGTCGCTGTTGGCGCGGTCGAAGATGATCTCGTAGCCGAGCCGCCCGTCTCCGCCGAAAGACTTCTCGCGCAGCAGGACGTAGCGCACGGCGTCGGCCGAAGTGTGCCGGCGGGCGACGCCGATGTCGAGGGCGTTGCCGAGGGTTTTGGAAAACTTGCGCCCCTGCGGGTCGAGCCACATGCCGTGCGAGACGACGGCGCGCGGCTGCTCGAGGCCCGCGCCCATGAGCATCGCCGGCCAGAGGACGGCGTGCTGGCGCAGGATGTCTTTGCCGGTGAGGTGGAGGCCCGGCCAGAAGCGCTCGAACTTGTCGGCGCCGAAGCTCTGCCGCCTCCCCTCGCTCCCGAAGCCGAGGGCGGTGATGTAGTTGATGAGCGCGTCGAACCAGATGTAGACGGTGTGGGCCGGGTCGTCCGGGACGGGGATGCCCCAGCCGACCGAGGTCTTCAGGCGGCTGATGGAAACGTCCTGAAGGCCGCCGCGCACGAAGCTGACGACCTCGTTGCGGCGCGCCTCGGGCTGTATGAAGTCGGGCCGCGACTCGTAGAGCGCGAGCAGGGCCTCGTCGTAGTCCGAGAGGCGGAAGAAGTAGCTCTCCTCGGAGACGCGGTCGACGGGGGCTTCGTGGATCAGGCAGAGCGGCGGGTCGCCCTCGCGCGCCGGCTTCGACAGCTCGGCGTCGGTCTTGAAGGTGCCGCACGGCGCGCAGAACCAGCCCTCGTAAAAATCCTTGTAGATGCTCTCGCGCCCCTTCGGCGTGCGGCTCGCGGCCACGCGCCGCCAGAAGGTCTGCGCGCCCTCGTGGTGGAACGGCTCGGAGGTGCGCATGAAGATGTCGTAGCCGCCCCGCTCGGGGGCGAGGCCGAAGTCGCGGAAGAACTCTTTGAAGCCCTCGACGACCGAATCGACGTGCTCCTTCGGCGTGCGCCCGGCCTTCGCCGCGCTGCGCATGATGTTGACGCCGTGCTCGTCCGTGCCGGTGAGGAACAGAGACTCGACGCCGCGCTGCCTGTGGTGCCGCGTCAGGCAGTCGGCCGCGACGGTCGTGTAGAGGTGCCCCAAGTGCGGCAGGCTGTTCGCGTAATAGATGGGGGTTGTGACGTAGAACGTTTTCATAAGCTTCGGCCCGCGGCCCGCGACTATTCTTTCCCTCTGATGAGCGCCATCGCCTCGGCGCGGGTGCGCGAGTCTTTGCGGAAGCCGCCGCGGATGGCCGAGGTGATGGTGACGGCCCCCGGCTTCTTCACGCCGCGCACCGTCATGCAGGTGTGCTCGGCCTCCATCACGACCATCACGCCGACGGGCTTGAGGCCGTTGAAGAGCGTGTCGGCCACCTCCGAGGTCAGGCGCTCCTGCACTTGCAGGCGGCGCGCGAAGGTCTCGACGAGGCGGGCCAGCTTCGAGAGGCCGACGATGCGGCCGTCCTTCGGGATGTAGGCGATGTGGCAGCGGCCGACGAACGGCGCGAGGTGGTGCTCGCAGAGCGAGGCGAAGTGGATGTCTTTGACGATCACCATCTCGTCGTGCTTGTCGCCGGGCAGCGCCGCGACGTGCTGGTGCGCGTCCTCGCGCATCCCGGCCGTCAGCTCGGCGTACATCTCGGCGACGCGCCGCGGCGTCTCGCGCAGGCCCGGCCGCTCCGGGTCTTCGCCGACGCCTTCGAGGACGAGCCGGATGCCGCGCGCGATCTTCTCCTGATCCACCCCGCGCGGCTCCGCCCCCGCCTCGCCTTCGTCCGGCTCCGTGGCCGAGAACTTAGTCGCCACTTTCAGGTTCCTCCAGACACCCCGGCCCCAGCGCGTGGAAGGCCGTCCGGGCCGCTTCTTCGACCACGCGGAAGGGCACGCCCTCGCGCTCGGCCGCGGCACGACAACTCTCATATTCGGGCGTCGCCCCGACGACGCGCCCGCCAGACCGGGCCACCTTGACGCTGATGCCGCCGAACTTCGTGTGGACGGAAGCATACACGCGCTCCAGCGCGCGGCGCTCGACCTCGTAGCAGCGCGCCCCGATGGTGGTCGTCTCGGCGAACAGCAGCGCGTACATGCGCTCGCGGTCGGCGGGCCGACAGAGGAGCGAGACGAGCACCCCGGGGCGGTTCTTCTTCATCTGCGCCGGGGTGAAGAAGCAGTCAAGGGCCCCCTCGGCGAAGGCGCGCTCCATCAGGTGGCCGAGCAGTTGGGGCGAGGCGTCGTCGATGTTGGTCTCGACCATCAGGAGCTTTTCGTCCCCGCCCGCGCCCTCCCCCGCCGACTCGCCGACGAGCACGCGCAGCACGTTCGGGAACTTCTCGTAGTCGCGCGAGCCCGCGCCGTAGCCCGTGCTCTCGACCGTCATCGGCGGGAGCGGGCCGAAGCCCTCGCAGAGCGTGGCGACGATGGCCGCGCCCGTGGGCGTGACCAGTTCGCCTCTGACCTCGGTCGAGTAGACGGGCGCGCCGCGCAGAAGCTCGGCGACGGCCGGCGGCGGGACGGGGAAACGCCCGTGCGCCATCTCGACCGTGCCGCTGCCGACGTGCAGGGGCGAGCAGACGAAGCGCTCGACGCCTAAGAGCTCGAAGCCGACGCAGGCGCCCACCACGTCCACGATCGAGTCGAGCGCGCCGACCTCGTGGAAGTGTATGCGCTCGACGGCGACGCCGTGGACGCGCGCCTCGGCCTCGGCCAGACGCCCGAAGATGAGCTTCGCGCGCGACTTGACCCGCCCGCCGAGCCGCGAGTCGTCAACGATCCGCTCGATGTCCGCGAGGTGGCGGTGGTGCTTCTCCTCGCGCGCGCTGACGACGGCGCGCGTCGCCGCGATGCCCGCGCGCTCCGCCCGCTCGAACCTCACCTCGTAGCCCGGCACGCCGAGCAGCGCGAGCTGTTCGACCAGCGCGCCCGCGTCGGCCCCCGCGCCGACGAGCGCCCCGAGCGTCATGTCGCCGCTGATGCCGGCGAAGCAGTCGAAAAAGAGCGTCTTCATCGGAAGGCAGATGTCGGGTGCCGGATGTCAGATGCCGGTAATGAATTTCGGCCGCGGGCCGCGCGCGAGATGTAACCCGCCGCCGGCCATCACCCGGCGTCTAACGTCTGACACCTCTCTCTCACAGTCTCGGTAGTATTTCGCCGGCCGGCCCCTGAAGCGTTTCGTGGCACAGCTCGGAGAGCGGGGTCGGTTCGGGGTTGACCTCGACGACGTAGGCGCCGGCGCGGCGGGCGATGACCGGCAGGCCCGCGGCCGGGTAGACGACGGCCGAAGTCCCGACGACGAAACAGAGCTCGCACCCGGCCGCGCGTTCGGCCGCCGCGGCGTAAACGTCGCCGGGCAGCGCCTCGCCGAAGAGCACCACGTCCGGCCGCAGGGGGTCGCCGCAGTCGAGGCAGGCGGGCGGCCGGTCTTCGTCGTTCAACTCGCGCAGGTCGGCGCGGGCGCCGCAGCGCAGGCAGCGCGCGGCCCAGATGCTCCCGTGCAGTTCGAGCACTTCGCGCGAGCCGGCGGCCGCGTGCAGCCCGTCGATGTTCTGCGTGGCGAGCGTCAGTTGCCCGAACCTCTCCTGCCAGCCGGCGAGCGCGAGGTGCGCCGCGTTGGGCCGGCAGCGGCCGAGGGCCGCGCGACGGTAATCGAACCACTCCCAGACGGCCGGCAGGTCGCGCTCGACCATCGCGGCCGACGAGATGACCTCAAAGGGCATCCCCTTCCAGACCGCCGTCCGCCCGCCCCCGCGGAAGGTCGGCACGCCGCTCTCGGCCGAAACGCCCGCGCCCGTCAGGACGAAGACGCGCCGCGCCGAACGCATGCGCTCGCGCAACTCGACCGAACCGATCCGCTGCTGCTGGCCGTGCATCAAGTCTGCCGCGGATGGTAGCAGAGCGCGGCACGCCGGTGTCAAGCAAGTAGACAGTAGTCAGTAGTCAGTAGTCAGTAGAAAAGCCTTCGGGGCCGAACCTTGATGAGTGTCGGCGTCGACACCGGTGACGCGGGGCGCTACTGGCTACTGACTACTGTCTACTGGCTACTGTCTACTCGCTTCCGTTATACTTTCGGTTTTCGGACGAACACGGCCAAAGGAACGAGAAACTTTTGAATCTGATCGAGCTGCAAAACTCCCTGCGCGAGCGCGTGCGGGCGGCGGCCGCGGCGCGGTTCGGCGTCGGGCTGGAGCAGGTGCCCTCGGAAGTGCCGCCGCGCACGGAGTTGGGCGACCTCGCCTTCCCCGTCGCCTTCGAGCTGGCGAAGCGCGTCAAGCAGGCCACGGGCGAGAAGCGGAACCCGCGCGCCATCGCCGAGGAGCTGCGCGCCGAGCTGGAAACGGTCGCCGAAGTCGCGCGCGTCGAGGTGGCCGGCGCGGGCTACCTCAACGTCTTCTTCGACCGCGGCCGTCTCCTCGCAGACTTCGCCTCCCTGCCGGCCGCCGCCGCCGAAACAATTGCCCGCCCGGACGATTCGAGGCCGAAGCGGATGGTCGAGCACACGAGCGTCAACCCGAACAAGGCCGCGCACATCGGCCACCTGCGCAACTCCGTCATCGGCGACACCTTCGTCCGCATCCTGCGCGCCGCGGGCGAGCGCGTCGAAGTCCACAACTACATCGACAACACCGGCGTGCAGGTCGCCGACGTGGTCGTCGGCTTCGTCCATCTGGAGAAGATGTCGCTCGCGGAGGTGCGCGCGCTCGACGCCTCGCTCGCCGGCGAGCACCCGTTCGATTACTACTGCTGGGACTTGTACGCGCGCGTCGGCCTGTTCTACCGAAACGGCGACCCCGACGCGAAGGAAGACCCGGAGCGCCTGCGGCTGCGCGCCGAGACCCTGCACGCGCTCGAAGAGGGCACGAGCGAGACGGCGCGCCTCGCCGACTACGTCGCCACGCGCATCGTCCACTGCCACCTCGACACGATGGAGCGGCTCGGCATCCGCTACGACCTTCTGCCGCGCGAGTCCGAGGTGCTCCACTTCCTCTGGGGCCACGCCTTCGAGCGGATGAAGGCTTCGGGCGCGATCCGCCTCGCCGGCGAGGGCAAGCTCGCCGGCTGCTGGGTGATGCCGATTGAGTGGATGCAAAGCTCTGAGGAGCATGAAGCGGACAAGGTCATCGTCCGCTCCAACGGCACGGTCACCTACACCGGGAAGGACATCGCTTATCAGCTTTGGAAACTCGGGCAGGTTGATCCCGGCTTCGACTTTAAATACAAGCGGTTTCGTACTTATTCAGACGGCCATGTTATCTGGACTACGACTAGCAGCGAAGAGGAAGCCGCGCCGGGCGTGCCCAAGTTTGGCGACGGCCGCACAGTCTACAACGTCATAGACGCCCGTCAGGCTTACCCACAGGACGTTGTCCGGCGTGGCGTCGCTGCCGTCGCTCCGCAAGTCGGTGACCACGCTAGCGTCCACCTTTCCTATGAAATGGTCGCGCTCTCGCCTTCGGCGGCTGAGGAATTGGGCATTGAACTAAGCGAGGAGGAGAGGTCTCGACCTTTTATCGAGATGAGTGGCCGGCGCGGTATCGGAGTCAAGGCCGACGATTTGCTTAACCGCCTTGAAGTCAACGCCATGCGCGAGACCGAGTCGCGTCATTCTGATCTTTCTGATGAAGAGAAGAAGAAGTACGCGCACATTCTGGCAGTTGCCGCAATGCGCTACTTTCTACTGAAGTGGACGCGCAATACAGTTCTAATCTTTGATTTTGAAGAGGTGCTCTCCACGAAAGGAGAGTCTGGGCCTTACTGCCAGTATGCAGCCGTGCGCGCCAATTCGATTTTTCGCAACTTGCCAAAAGAAGCTCTTGCCGAGGCGTTACGCATAGTCGGCGCTGCGGCTGAGGAGGGCAGCAAAGCGAAGGCGCATGTGGAGGATGTTTTCGAAGGCGAAGTTGGTCGCGAAATTTGGTCTCTCGTGACGCTCGCTGCTAGACTCGAAGAGGTGATTGCTCAGGCCGCCGCTACGGGTGAGCCATCACATCTTGCCAAATATGCTCTACAATTGGCGCAGGCTTTTAACCTTTTCTATCAGCGGCGCGAGAACCGCATCCTCGAAGAGGCGGACGCGGTCAGGCGCGCCGTGCTCGTCACGGTGGCCGATTTCGTGAGGAAACGGCTGACGGCGGCGCTCGCCACCCTCGGCATCGACGTGCCCGAGCGGATGTAGCCTCACCCCGCGCGCCGCCGGCACGTCTCTTGCAAACAAGAGTTATCAGTTCTCAGCCGTCAGTCATCAGCCATTTTTCGCCTTTCACTGACGACTGACGGCTGACGCCTGATAACTAATTTCTGAGGTTGACCATGCTCATTGTGATGAAGGCCGACGCCACCGAGAGGGATGTCGCGGAGGTGGTGCGCGTCGTCGAGGAGTTGGGCCTGCGGGCGCACCCGATGCCGGGCGCGTCGCGCACGGCCATCGGCATCACCGGCAACACGGGGCCGATTGACGCCGTCCGCTTCGAGAGCCTCGGCGGCGTGGCCGAGGCCATCCGCGTCACGAAGCCCTACAAGCTCATCTCGCTCGACCTGCGGCCGGAGAAGACGGTCGTCCCGGTCGGCGACGCCTCCATCGGCGGCGACGAGTTGGCGATCATCGCCGGTCCATGCGCGATCGAGAGTCGCGCGCAGGCGTTTGCGATCGCCGAAGCCGTTCGTCGCAGCGGCGCGCGTTTCTTCCGTGGCGGCGCCTACAAGCCACGCACTTCGCCATACGCGTTTCAAGGCCTCGGCGAAGAAGG
>DATMVI010000100.1:0-4016 GCA_035563275.1 Pyrinomonadaceae bacterium | reverse complement strand
GCCTGCGTCGGCCACTTCGAGTAGCGGAAGATGGCCCGCTCGGCCGACTCGCAGCTCGCGCGCTTGGCGTCGGACTTGGCCGGGTCGGCGCACTTGCCGGGCAGGAAGTCCACGATCTCGGAGAAGAGCTCGACGGCCTCGCCGTAGCTCATGCGGTTGGTGTGCAGCCCCGTGTCGATGCGGACGCGCAGGTCGCGGTAGAGCTTGCCGCGCAGCTGGTAGAGCCGCTCCTCGTCGGTGTAGAAGCCGCGGTCGGCGCCGGGCGCCGGCTCGGCCATCAGCGCCTCCGAGTACAAGCCCCAGCCCTCGCTCGCCATCGAGTCCTGCCACATCGAGCTGGAGTCTTCGACCGCGCCGGGCGTCAGCCACCGCACGGGCGCGATCTCCGCCTTGTGCTGCGTCATCACCTTGAAGTGCCAGTCGTGGCCGGGGAAGCCTTCGTGGACGGCGAGGTCGGCGAGCGCGGCCCGGTTGTTCTCCTTCAGCGCCGCCTCGTCGCCGCCCGTCGGCGAGACGTAGAAGCGCCCCACCCCGCTCGTCTTGAACGGCGGCGCGGGGTAGTAGGCCGCGCCGTCAATCGAAGCCAAGAGCGGCGGCGGCGTCACCGTCACGTCGAGCTTGTAGTCGGCCGGCACGTCGAAGACGCCGGTCTTGCGCCCGTACTCGACGACGCGGAAGCAGGTGTCGCGGTACCACGCGACCATCTCGGCGTCCGACTTCGGGTAGTCCTTCGACAGCTCGTCGAAGACGGCGCGCACGACGCCGGTGTAGTCCACCTCCCCGGCGGGCGCGGCGCGGGGAACCTCCAGCCCGCGCTGCTCGGCGATCTTGGCGGCGAGGGCCGCCATCTCGCGGCGCGTGCCCTCGACGATCTCCATCGCGCCGCCGTAGAGTTCGGCCGCGGTCGTCTGGAGGCGCAGGTTGTTGCTGACGGCCCAGTCGTACTCGCCCTCGCCCATCGCGTAGCGGTCGGCGGCGAACTGCTGCTTGGGCTGCGGGTCGCTCCCCGGCGGGGCGTCGAAGAAGGTGCGCTTGACGAACTCGCCGAAGCGGCGGTAGGAGTCGGCCGCCTGCTTCGCGGCGTCGCGCACCTGCATGAGCAGTTGGCCGCTCGCCTCGCCCAGAGCGATGCGGTCTTCGGCGAGCTTCGGCAGCGTCTCCTCGAAGTACTTGGCGTTGGCCTCGGAGGTGTTGATGCCGTCGCGCCGCAGCATCCGGTGGTCGGCCGCGTTGCCGGAGCGCGCCCCGGCTTCGAGCTGCTGCTGCGCGGCCGAGAGGAAGCGCGGGATGTCGGCGAGGCGCTTGGCGACGAGCGTCCACTCCTCGAAAGTGCCGTAGCCGTTCGGGCCGGTCTGCGTCATCCCCTGAAGCTGCCAGTCGATGGCGCGGAACGGCTCGCTGACGTAAGTATCGACGGCGCGCTCCTGATAGCGCCGCTGCTGGTGCTGGCGCAGGAGGAAGCGTATCTGCGCGAGCGCGACCTCGCGGTCGATGCGTCGCGCGGGCGAGAGCGAGTCGGGGGCGACGCCCTCGAACGCCTTCTGCGTCTCGGCGAGCCAGCGGTCTTCCTCGGCGATGGCGGCCGGCGAGTGGTCGCGCAGGCGGCCGTCGGCTTCGCGCAGCGACGGGTCGAGGCCCGCGCCGCCGAGGTAGGTGTTGACCGTCGGGTTGCGGCGCAGGAACTCGACGACGTAGCGGTCGTGAGCGGATTTGAAGGCCGCGTCGCCGCCGCCCGGCGCGGCGGCCGTGTTGGTGTTCGGGGCGGGCTGCGGCGCGGCGCACCCGGCTAACGCGACGAGCGTCAGAAGCAGCAGGTATTTTCTCATCCTTCGAGTCTCTCGGGTGTGGTCTGTGATTGGCCTTGCGGAGAGGTTAACGCCGCGCGGCGCCGAGCCGCAAGCGGCAACGGGCCTCCGTCCCCTCCCGCTGGCTACCGGCGACCGCCTTCGGCTACACTGGCCCCGAGACTTACCCAACCCGACTTTTGTGAAAGCGCGCTGATGGGCGAACTGAACGAGGGGCGCTGGGCGGTGATGAGCGAGCGCGGGTGCGAGGCTTTGGGCCTCACCTACGCGGAGGCTCTGGAGCTTGAGCGCGGGCTGAAGGGGGAGAGAGTGAGCGGGCTGTGCGTCATCACGAACGCGGCCGGGCGGCGTCTGCCGCCGGCTAAGAAAGCGGAGCCGGCGCCCGCCGCCGGGATGCGGCCGCTCCGTCGCGCGAAGGGCAAACAGTCGGAGAAGCAGGGCGAAAGCCGTTGAGCGCGCCCGTTCGGCCGTCTCAACTCACAGAGTTCACGGGGGACGCGCGGAGGGCGCGGGGAAGACCAACTTCTCCGCGCCCTCCGTGCATGCTCTGCGCGCTTCTGTGTGAGAGCGAGGTCGCCCCACGCCCGGCTGTTCTTCCGTCTTAATTCTCGGCCGGCGCGACGGGCCGGCGCGCGCGGCGGAAGGTGCGCGGCGGGGCCGGCGACTCCCTGACGTTGTAGTCGCCGGGAATCTGGAAGAGGGCCGCGCCGGGTTCGCCGCGGTTGATGTTGGTCAGGCGGTAGGTCGTCTCGCCCGCGCGCGGGTCGCTGTGGCGCGTCATCACGATGAGCTGCAACTCGGGCGAGTACCACGTCTCGTGGACGATCTGGATCGGCTGCTCGTTGCCGATCTCGCCGGCCGGGATGGTCGTCACCGTCCGCTGCCCCTCGGCCTCGACGCCCTCGACCACGCGCTTCTCCAGCTTCTCGGTCTTCGTCTCGCCCTTGGCGGGGTGGCGCATGAACATCACTTCCGGCGCCCCGTGCGGCGCGCCCGGCGCGGGCGGGGCCGGCGCGGTGAAGACGAAGCCGTGCGCCGCGCCGTCGCCCTCCTTGAACCTCACGTCCTCCTCGACCCTCACCTTCTCCTCGACCCTCACCTCGCGATGCGTCCTCACGCGCGCCCCGGCCTCGCCGTGCCCGGTGCGGAACTCGAAGCCGACGACGGGCAGCTTGCGCGCCGTCTTGCCGCGCGGGTCGAGGATGTAGTGGACGCCGGCCACGGGGTCGTTGATGAAGGTGGTCTGCGCCGCGTCGCCGGCCGTGGCGAAGGGGCCGACGTGGCTGAGGCTCTGCTCGCGGCGCGTGCGCCCCTCGGAGTCGCGGTAGACGTTGGCCGAGTTCTTGCGCACGATGCGGTTGCCGTCGGCCAGAGTCTGCACGGTCTCGGTGACGGCCTGCGCCGAGTAGGGCGCGCCCTTGACGACCTTGCCGCCGAAGCCCATCTCGGTCGAGATGAAGATGAAGGTGTCGCCCTTGATCTCGCCCGCGGGCGGCGCGATGACCAAATCTTCGACCTCCACGTGCGGCGGGGGCGCGGGCCTCCGCTCCTGCGCGCCCGCGGCCGCGGTGTTCGCCGCGAGCGCCGCGGTCAGCGTCAACGCCGTCCACATTCTTCGCATGATCGACTTCCTTTCCTTACCTAACGGTTTGATTGCCTGACGTAATCGCCCTCCGCGCGGGGGCTGAAAGCAGCGGGCCGGGGGCCGGGAGTTTCGCTCGCGAATCCTCAAGGTGTTGGCGAACTCACCGCAAGCCTATCGTCAACTGACCGCCGGCCGGCACCCGCTGGTTTCAAACCCCGCGCGAAAACTCTCTATCAAAATCTTCAACGGACGAAGCGGATCGCGTGCGCCACCCCGTCGTAGCCGAGCAGCACGTCGGCCTTGACGCGGCCGCCGGCCTGCTCGACGTTCATCGGCAGCCCGAAGCGCTGAAGCGCCGTGCGCGGCAGCTCGACCCTGACGACCTGCGCGCCCTCCGCGGCGGCGAGGCGCGCGTCCTGCGTGAGCGGGATGAAGTCGGTCGCGATCTCTTCGGCGCGCGCGTCGGCGGCGGGCGCGGGCCGCGCGGCGCCTCCCCCCGCGTTCTGGTAGACGGCCGGCCGCCGGGCCTGCGCGGCGCGGCGCGCGTTCGTCACGCGCGGGACGGCGGCCGCCACACTCTCTTCAACTCTGTCGCGCCCGGCGACGTTAACCACCGACGTCGCGGC
>DATMVI010000099.1:0-10081 GCA_035563275.1 Pyrinomonadaceae bacterium | reverse complement strand
AACTGATGACTGCTTTTCACGATTTACGTTTCGATTATACGTTGGCCCCAAGGGGTGTCAAGCAAGCGCTCCGCGGCCGGGGCCGGCGGCGCGGGCGCGCGCAATCGCCGGGTTTCGCCGCGCGATTGGCGGCCGCGGCCTCACGGCGTCGTGACCAGCGGCAGCTCGACGAAGCTGGCGCGGTCGGGCGCGTGGTAGACGCGCTGCGTGGCCTTGCGGTAATCGCCCGGCTTGGCCCAGAAGATGTTGGGGACGAAGGTCTGCGGGTTGCGGTCGTAGAGCGGGAACCAGCTCGACTGCACCTGCACCATGACGCGGTGGCCGGGCAGGAAGACGTGGTTCGCCGTCGGCAGCGCGAAGCGGTAGAGCAGGGCCCGTCCCGACTCGACCGGCCGCGGCGTCTCCCGGCTCTCGCGGAAGCGCCCGCGGAAGATGTCGGCCGCGACCATCAACTGGTAGCCGCCCATGGCCGGCTGGCCCGCGACCTCGTCCGGGTACACGTCGATGAGCTTGACGACCCAGTCGGAGTCCGTCCCCGTCGTCGAGGCGAAGAGGTTGGCGACCGGCTCGCCGCTGATCTTGACCGGCTCGGTCAGCACTTCCGAGACGAAGGAGACCACGTCGGGGCGGCCCGAAGCCTCGCGCTGGTCGTCGACGAGCCACTGCGGCCAGCCGCCGCCCGCGGCCCCGACGGGGCGGATGGGCCGCGCGCGGAAGGGCACGGGCTTCGACGGGTCGGAGACGTACTCGGTGAACTCCGCCTCGCGCGGGCGCGGCGCGTCGAAGCCGGCGCGCAGGCCCCCGGCGAGGTAGAGCGGCGTCGGCTTGACGGCGCAGCCCGAGTCGCAGCCGGCCGGCCACGAGCGCAGGCTGCGCCACCTGTTCGTGCCCGTCTCGAAGGTCACGACCGGCGGCAGGTCGGCCTTCGGCGCGCCCTCCTTCAGGTACTGGTCGAGGAACGGGCGCAGGTACTCCTGACGGAAGTGGAGCGCGGTGTCGCTGTTGAACCTGATCGCGCCGAGCGCGCTGCCCTCGCGGATCATCTGGCCGTGGTACCACGGCCCCATCACGAGGAAGACCTTGTCGTTGTTGGCGTCCTTCGGCTCCAGCGCCTTGTAGACGGCCGGCGCGCCGTAGATGTCCTCCTGATCCCAGAGGCTGTGGACGAGCATGACGGGCACGCTCAAAGGCTGCGCGGCGAGAATCCTGTCGACGGCCTGCTCGCGCCACCACGCGTCGTAGTTCGGGTGTTCGAGCAGCTTGCGCCAGAAGCCGACCTGTTCGAGGCCGCGCCGCCGGCCCAGCTCGCCGGCCGAGCCGGCCTGCATGTACATGTCGTAGTCGTCGTAGTGCGTCGTCCACCACTGGGCGGTCGAGTCGCGGGTCGCCTGCTGGTTGTAGATGAAGGGCATCATCTGCTGGCGGAACGCGCCGTTGTGGAACCAGTCGTCGCCGACCCAGCCGTCCACCATCGGGTTCATCGGGACGGCGACCTTCAGGGCCGGGTGCGGGTTGATGAGCGCCATCAGGGTGAGGAAGCCGTTGTAGGAGATGCCGAGGACGCCGACGCGGCCGTTCGATTCGGGGACGTTGCGGACGAGCCAGTCGATGGTGTCGTAGGTGTCGGTCGAGTGGTCGACCGGCGTCGGGTTCAGCGGCCCGCGCAGGGGGCGGTTCATCACGTAGTCGCCCTCGGAGCCGTGCTTGCCGCGCACGTCCTGCACGACGCGGATGTAGCCGGCCTCGACGACCACGTCGTAGGCGTTGTCGTAGCCGGCGAGCGCCGGGCCGAGGTGCGCGCTCGCGTTGTGCGAGGTCAGCGCGCGCGCGTCGTAGGGCGTGCGCGTGAGCAGCATCGGCGCGCCCTTCGCGCCCTTCGGCACGAGGATGACGGTGCGCAGGCGGACGCCGTCGCGCATCGGGATCATGGCCTCGCGCCGGACGTGGTCGAAGCCCTCGCCGGTCGGCACGAGCTTGGCCGGCGTCTCGTTCTGCAAGGTGGCGGGCGTCTGGGCCGGGGCGCGGCCGACGAAGGCGACGGCGGCGAGGGCCACCGAAGCCAGAGCCAGCGCGCGGGCGGCGCCGAAGAGGGCCGTCGCGGCGGGGCGTGCGTTCTGATGTGCCATGAAGGCGTCTCCTGATCCTGTCGTTCCGGGGGTACGGCGCGGGCGAGCTGACCACCAAAACTAACTTCATCAGGCCCGTTTGTCCAACCGAAATTCTCGCCAACCGGCGCCGTTTGAAAGCGGGTTGCGGCGGTGTTAGACTCCAACCCGTTTTTGACACCGCGGGTCTTCGCCGGGGCGGTCTCGCCTCCCGCTCTCATCACACAGAAACTATGCAGGCTCTCATTCTCGCAGGCGGCAAGGGGACGCGGCTCCGGCCCCTCACCGTCTACACGCCCAAGCCCGTCGTCCCCGTCTGCAACCGCCCGTTCCTGCTCTACCAGATAGACACGCTCAGGCGCGCCGGCATCACCGACATCACGCTCTCGCTCTCCTACCAGCCGCACAAGATCGAGCAGCAGCTGGGCGACGGGTCGGAGTTCGGCGTCCGCCTCAGCTACACGGTCGAGCCGCAGCCGATGGGCACGGCCGGGGCCTACAAGTTCGCCGAGGGGCTGATCCGCGAGCCGACCGTCATCCTCAACGGCGACATCATCACCGACCTCGACCTGCGCGCCGTCATCCGCGAGCACGACGCGCGCGGCGCGGCCGCCACCATCGTCCTCGCCCCCGTCGAGAACCCTTCGAGCTACGGCCTCGTCGAGACCGACGGCGGCGGCCGCGTGCGCCGCTTCCTCGAAAAGCCGAAGCCCGACGAGTGCGTCACGAACAACATCAACGCCGGCACCTACGTCCTCGACCCGCGCGTCCTCGACTTCATCCCCGCCGGCGAGAGCTACTCGTTCGAGTACCAGCTCTTCCCAGACCTCCTGCGGCGCGGCGAGAAGTTCTTCGCGCACGTCCCCGGCGACGCCTACTGGATCGACATCGGGACGCCCGCGCGCTACCTCCAAGTCCACCGCGACATCCTGCGGGGCCGCGTCCACGGCATGACGCCGAAGGAGCGCCGCGGCGCGTTCGACGCCGCCACGCACGCCGAGATCGACGAACTCTCGCTCGTCGCCGACGGCTGCGTCGTCAAGCCGGGCGCGCAGGTCGTCAACTCCGTCCTCGGCCCCGGCGTCCACCTCGAAGAGCGCGCCCGCGTCGAGGACTCGGTCGTCTGGGCGCACACGCGCGTGGGCGCGGGCGCGAGCCTCGCGGGGGCCGTCGTCGGGCGCGGCTGCCACATCGGGCGCGCGGCCGCCGTCGGGCCGGGCTCGGTGCTCGGCGACAAGACCTCGCTCACCGACTACACGCAGACCGGGGGCCAGCCGTGAGGGGCGCGCACGCCGAGCCGGCCGAGATCCGCTTCGGCACCGACGGCTGGCGCGCGCAGATCGCGCACGAGTTCACCTTCGAGAACCTCGCGCGCGCCGCGCAGGCTTACGCCGACTTCCTCAGACAACAGCGCGCGGCCGAAGACGCGGGCGGGGGCGGGCGCAACCCGTCGGTCGTCGTCGGCTACGACCGCCGCTTCATGTCCGAGCAGTTCGCGCTGCGCGCGGCCGAGGTCTTGGCCGGCAACGACATCGGCGTCCGCCTCTTCGGCGAGGACGTGCCGACGCCCCTCGTCTCGTGGGCCGTGCGCGAGCGCGGCGCCGACGGCGGCGTGGTCATTACGGCCTCGCACAACCCCGCGACCTTCAACGGCTTCAAGCTCAAGGCCCCGTGGGGCGGGAGCGCCGCGCCCGAGACGACGCGCGCCGTGGAGGCTCTGGTGGACGCGCGCGAGCCGCGCCTCTCGCCGCTGCCCGAGGGCGCGACCGGCGGGCTCGGGCCGCAGCTGGAGAGCTACCGCCGGCAGGTCGAGTCTTACATCGACCTCGAACGCCTGCGCTCGGCCGGCGCGTCGGTCGTCGTGGACTCGATGCACGGGACGGGCGGGCGCTGGGTGGAGAGTTTCCTGCGCGGCGGCCGCCTCGGGGTCGAGACGATCAGGGCCGGGCGCGACACGCTTTTCGGCGGCTGCGACCCGGAGCCGATTGACCGCAACCTCGGGCCGCTCAGGGCGCGCGTGCGCGAGGCGGGCGCGCTCGCCGGCCTCGCCACCGACGGCGACGCCGACCGCGTCGGCGCGGTCAACGAGCTGGGCGAGACGATGACGATGCACGAAGTCGTGCCGATCATCCTTTTGCACTTGGCGCGGCGGCGCGCGATGTCGGGCGGCGTCGTCCGCACCTTCTCGCAGTCGGTGCTTCTGAAACGCATCGCCGCGGCCCACGACCTCGCGCTGCACGAGACGCCCGTCGGCTTCAAGTACGTGGCCGACCTGATGCTGCGCGAACGGATTCTCATCGGCGCGGAGGAGTCGGGCGGCATCGGCGTGAGCGGCCACCTGCCGGAGCGCGACGGCCTCCTCAACTCGCTCCTCTTCCTCGAAGCGGTCGTCGCCGCGGGCCGGACGCCGACCGAGTTGGTGCGCGAGATGCACCGCGAGTTCGGCGAGTTCCACTTCGGCCGGCGCGACCTCCGCTTCGAGGTGGCGCGCGGCCTCGCCCTCGTCGAATCGCTCTCCGCGAGGCCGCCCGCGCGCGCCGCCGGCCACGCCGTCCGCTCGGTCGAGACGCTCGACGGCGTCAAGCTGCTGTTCGCCGACGAATCGTGGCTCCTCTTCCGGCAGTCCGGCACCGAGCCGCTCCTGCGCATCTACGCCGAGGCCACCTCCGTCGCCAAGCGCGAGGAGCTGCTCGAATACGGAACCAGAATCGCGAACAAGGCAGACATTAACCAGTAGTCAGTAGTCAGTAGGCGCTCCCGCGCGAAGACTGCCGACGCTGACAGACGGACGACACGCTGCCGAAGGTCTTTCTACTGACTACTGTCTACTGTCTACTTCTCTTATGCCCGAACTGCCCGAAGTCGAACTCGTGGCGCGCGCGCTCGACCGTCTGGTGAGGGGGCGGCGTTTCGTGGCGGCGGAGTTGCTGCGGCCGCGGCTCGCGCCGGGGAATGAGCCGGAGGAGTTCGCGCGCGACTTGCGCGGGGCGCGCGTGGGCGAGGTGGGGCGGCGCGGCAAGCACATCCTCGTGCGCTTCGACAACGCGCGGGCGCTCGTCGTCCACCTGCGCATGACCGGCCGCTTCCTGCTCCTGCCCGAAGGGCGCGAACTGCCGCGCCACACCCACGCCCTCTTCCACCTCGACGACGGGCGGCGGCTGGCCTTCACCGACCAGCGCCACTTCGGCCTGATGAAACTCGTCCCCGCGGGCGAGTTGTTCGAGACGAAGGAGCTGCGCTCGCTCGCGCCCGAGCCGTTCTCCGACGAGTTCACGCCCGCCTACCTCGGCGCGGCCCTCGCCCGTTCGCGCCGCACGCTGAAGGAGACGCTGCTGGATCAGACGAAGGTGACCGGCCTCGGCAACATCTACGCCGCCGAAGCGCTCTTCGTCGCGCGCGCCAACCCCTTCGCCGTCGCCGCCGACTTCTCGCGCCGCCGCCTGCCGCGCCTCCACGCCGCCATCCTCGAAGTGCTCCGCGAGTCCATCGCCCACGGCTCGACGATGAACGTCGATCCCGAGAACATCGACGGCAGCTACTACGGCGGGGCCTACGGGGGGCGCTGGCGCGTCTACGACCGCGAGGGCGAACCCTGCCCCGCCTGCCGCGCCCCCATCCGCCGCCTCTCGCACGCCGGCCGCTCGACCTACTTCTGCCCGCGCTGTCAAAGACGGTGAAAGGGCGGCGGGCGACGGGTAAAGCGAGTCGTCTTTCCCCGGTCTCCTGCGCGCGCCCGGCCGGGACATTTCGCGCGGCCCCGTGCTAAACTGCGGCCGGTTTCAGACCTCAACGGCGCGGCCCGCGCAGGGCGGCGGCGAACCTTCAGGCCACCCGACCCGCCCGAAATAATTCATCAGGAGAGAGCTCACTTTGAAGACGAGAATGACGCCCCGTTTCCGCGTCCGAGCGGCCGTGCCCGCGTTCGCCGCGCTCCTTTGCCTGCTGCTCCACGGCGCCCCCGCCGCCGCCCAAACCCAGTCCGTCAGCAGCGCCGACCGCGACCGCGGCCGCACGATGCTCAGGGACATGAAGGAGGACATCAAGAAGCATTACTACGACCCCTCCTTCCACGGCGTCGACCTCGACGCGCGCTTCAAGGCGGCCGAGGAGAAGATGAAGACGGCCGCCACGCTCGGCCAAGTCTTCGGCATCATCGCGCAGGCGATGGTCGACCTCAACGACTCGCACACCTTCTTCGTGCCGCCGAGCCGCATCACGCGCACCGAGTACGGCTGGCAGATGCAGATGGTCGGCGACCGCTGCTTCGTCTCGGCCGTCAAGCCGGGCAGCGACGCCGAGGCGAAGGGGCTGAAGGTCGGCGACGAGATCGTCTCGGTCGACAACTTCGGCCCGACGCGCGACAACTTCTGGAAGCTCCAGTACCTCTACTACACGCTGAACCCGAAGCCGGGCGTGCGCGTCGTCGCCGTCAGCCCCGACGGCAAGGAGCGCCAGCTCGACCTGATGTCGAGCGTGCGCCAGATGAAGCAGACGCTCGACCTCACGCTGCGCGACGGCGGCAACGACTTCTTCAACATCATCCGCGAGGCCGCCAACGAGAGCCGCGTCAACCGCCACCGCTACTACGAACCCGGCGACGAGGTCTTCATCTGGAAGATGCCGCAGTTCGACCTGTCGGAGGCCGAGGTGGACGAGATGATGGGCAAGGTGCGGGGCCACAAGGCCCTCGTCCTCGACCTGCGCGGCAACAGCGGCGGCATGGTGCTCACGCTCCAGCGCCTCGTCGGCCACTTCTTCGACCGCGACGTGAAGATCGCCGACCTCAAGGGGCGCAAGGAGATGAAGCCGATGACGGCCAAGACGCGCGGCGACAAGGTCTTCGAGGGCAAGGTGGTGGTGCTCATCGACAGCCGCTCCGGCTCGGCCTCCGAGGTCTTCGCGCGCGTCATGCAGTTGGAGAAGCGCGGCACGGTCATCGGCGACCAGTCGGCCGGCGCGGTGATGATGAGCCGGCGCCACGGCCACCACATCGGCGTGGACGTGGTCGCCCTCTACGGTTCGAGCGTGACGGAGGCCGACCTCATCATGGCCGACGGCAAGAGCCTTGAGCGCGTCGGCGTGACGCCCGACGAGAGGTTGCTGCTGACCGGGGCCGACCTCGCCGCCCAGCGCGACCCCGTGCTGGCGCGCGCCGCGGAGCTGGTCGGCGTCAAGCTCGACCCGGCGCAGGCCGGCGCGCTCTTCCCCATCGAGTGGGCGCCGACGAGGTGAGGCCGCGGCCCGCGCGGCGTTGGCGGGCCGCCTCTTGACAGAGGCGGCCCGCGCGGCGTATAAGCGCCGTTGACAAAAACGTGGTGAGTTAAGGCGACTTGCGGCCACGAAAAACAAACCGCTAAACAGCTCGGCGCTTCCGGCGTCGCCAACTTCAACACTCGCTGAAGTCCCGCGTTGTTTGGCGCGGGAATTTTTTTTGAGTAGACAGTAGACGGTAGTCAGTAGCCAGTAGCGCTCCCGCGCCGCGACGACTGACGCCGACACGCGAACGAATCACAAGCGACTGTCTTCCTACTGACTACTGACTACTGACTACTGTCTACTTCTGTTATGGACAACTTCCGAGACCTGATCGAGAGCGACCAGATCGCCGTCTTCGACGGGGCGGTCGGGACGATGCTGTACGCGAAGGGCGTCTACATCAACCGCTCCTACGACGAGCTGAACCTGACGAACCCCGAACTCGTCCGCGACGTGCACGCCGAGTACGTGCGGGCCGGGGCCGAGATCGTCGAGACCAACACCTTCGGCGCGACCGCGCACAAGCTCGGGCAGTACGGCCTCGAAGGCCGCCTGCGCGAGATCAACGCCTCGGCCGCGCGGCTCGCGCGCGAGGCGGCCGCGGGCCGCGCCTACGTGGCCGGGGCGGTCGGCCCGCTCGGCCTGCGCATCGAGCCTTACGGGCCGACCTCCTACGACGAGGCCCGCGACATGTTCAAGGAGCAGCTGGCGGCCCTCCTCGAAGAGGGCGTAGACCTGTTCGTCCTCGAAACCTTCTCCGACCTCGCCGAGATGCGTCAGGCCATCCGCGCCGTGCGCGAGCTGTGCGACCTGCCCGTCGTCGCGCAGATGACCATCTCGCTCGACGGCAACACCTCGTTCGGCACCACGCCCGAGGTCTTCACCACGCGGCTCGACGAGTGGGGCGCCGACGTGATCGGCCTCAACTGCGGCGTCGGCCCGGCCATCGTGCTCTCGGCCGTCGAGCGGATGCGCGCCGTCACGCGCAAGAAGCTCTCGGCGCAGCCCAACGCCGGGCTGCCGCGCGACGTGCAGGGCCGCCAGTTCTACATGTGCTCGCCCGAGTACATGGCGAAGTACGCGAAGCGGCTGATACAGGCCGGCGTCAAGTTCATCGGCGGCTGCTGCGGCACGACGCCCGCCCACGTCAAGCTCATCGCCGACGCCGTGCGCGCCGTCAGCCCGCGCGTCTTCCGCCCGACCGGCCCGCTCCAGTTCCACCAGAGCGGCCCGCTCAGCGCGCCCGCCGAGGTCGCGGGGCGGCGCCCGCCCGAGGTCGCGGCCGTCCCGCTCGCCGAGCGCTCGAACTGGGCGCGGAAGCTGGCGGGCGGCGAGTTCGTCACCACCGTCGAGGTGCTGCCGCCGAAGGGCTGCGAGCCGGCGAAGACTTTGGAGAGCATCAGGCTGCTGAAGGACGCGGGCGTCGACGCCGTCAACATCCCCGACGGGCCGCGCGCGCAGTCGCGCATGAGCGCGCTGGCGACGGCCGCCCTCGTCGAGCGCGAGATCGGGCTGGAGACGGTGCTGCACTACTGCTGCCGCGACCGCAACCTGCTCGGCATGATGTCGGACATCCTCGGCGCGGCGGGCCTCGGCCTTCGCAACCTCCTCGTCATCACCGGCGACCCGCCGAAGATGGGGCCTTACCCGGACGCCACGGCCGTCTTCGACATAGACTCCATCGGCCTGACGAACATGGTCAACAAGCTCAACCACGGGCTCGACCTCGGCAACAACCCCATCGGCGCGCCGACCTCCTTCTGCATCGGCGTGGGCTGCAACCCCGGCGCGATCAACCTCGACGAGGAGCTGCGCCGCTTCGAGTGGAAGGTCGAGGCCGGCGCGGAGTTCGCCATCACGCAGCCGGTCTTCGACACCGAGCAACTCCGCGACTTCCTCAAGCGCATCGAGCACGTCCGCGTCCCCGTCGTCGCCGGCATCTGGCCGCTCGTCTCCTACCGCAACGCCGAGTTCCTGCACAACGAGGTGCCGGGCGTGCGCGTCACGCCCTCGATCATGGAGCGGATGCGCGCGGCCTCGGAGCGCGGCAAGGAGGCGGCGCGCGACGAGGGGCTGAAGATCGCGCGCGAGTCGCTCCTCGAAGTCCGCGACCTCATACAGGGCGTGCAGGTCTCGGCGCCCTTCAACAACGTCCGCTACGCCCTCGATGTCTTCTCCGCCCTCCCCGAGTTCTCCCGACCCGACGAGGCGGCGCTGACCGCCTGAGATGAGTGCGGAATGCAGAGTGCAGAATGCAGAAGTAAAGACTGGTTCTTAATTCTGCACTCTGCACTCTGCACCCGTCTTTAAAGTTTCCCTTGCTTAATTCGCGCTAAGCGGTAGAATGTCGCGCGCTGACAAGCCTGCGGAAGCCGCCCACCCCTTCGCCTCGCGCGACTGCGGAACGTCACTTCAACCGCCCGCCTACCCGCGGTTGTTAACTTCCACTTCATACCGTCCCACCGGATCGGAGCGGCGTTGTGTCCTCACGCGCGAGACGGCTGGCGGTCGCCTTCATCATCATCACCCCCTTCGGCCTGACCTTCATCGACGCCCGCCCCGCGGCCGAAGGCGTCCGCCGCGTGACGCAGACGCCCCGCGGCCGCGTGAGCCTCAACCCGACGCTCGCCGGCGACGGCCGCCGCGTCGCCTTCGAGTCGAACGCCGACCTCGACGCGGGCGGCTCGCCCGACTCCTTCCGCGTCTTCGCCGCCCCGGCC
>DATMVI010000098.1:0-11367 GCA_035563275.1 Pyrinomonadaceae bacterium | reverse complement strand
CGCGCACCGTCAGCGCCGACGGCGTCGCGTCGGGCCGCAGCGAGCGGGCCGCGGCGACCAGCGCCTCCGGGGGGAGTCGCGCGGCCCCTTGAGCGGGCGGCGCGACCTCAAGCTCGCGCGCGTCGGCCCACGCGATCAACTGCCGCTCGTAGGTCAGCAGCACTCCCGTCACGGACATGACGAGGACGACCAGCCCCGCGAAGGAGCCGGCCGCGAGGTGAGACCAGAAAATGAGTTTGCGGAACCGCTTCATTACGTCCGTCTTCCCCTTGAAAAGCCCGGCGGCCGAGTCACGCGTCCGCCCAGCGTCGCAGAAGGTTGTGGTAGACCGAAGTCAGTTGCACGACCGAGGGGTGGTCGGGCGCTTCGGCGCCGAGGCGTTGGATCGCCGTGTCGAGGTCGAAGAGCAGCGTGCGCTCGCCGTCGTCGCGCACCATGCTCTGCACCCAGAAGAAGGAGGCGAGCCGCGCGCCGCGCGTCACGGGCTGGACGCGGTGCAGGCTGCTCGCGGGGTAGAGGATCATGTGGCCGGCCGGCAGCTTGACGCGGTGCAGGCCGTAGGTGTCTTCGACGAGTAGCTCGCCGCCGTCGTACTCCTCCGGCGCGGAGAGGAAGAGGGTCGCCGAGAGGTCGGTGCGGACGCGGTGCGGCGTGCCGGCGACGTGGCGGACGGCGTTGTCCACGTGGTTGCCGAACGACTGCCCGACCTCGTAGCGGTTGAAGAGCGGCGGGAAGACCTTCAGCGGGAGCGCCGCCGAGATGAAGAGCGGGTTGCTTTCGAGCGCCCCCAGAATCAGGTCGCCCAACCGCCTCGCCTCCGGGTGGCTCTCGGGCAGTTGCAGGTTGTCCTTGGCGCGGGCCGACTGGTGGCCGGCCGTCACGCGCCCGTCAACCCACTCGGCCCGTTCCAGCGCCCGACGGCACTCGGCCACCTGCCCGGCCGTCAGCACGTCGGGGATGCGCAGCAGCATCGTGAACTCGACTCCTGATGTGAGCGTGCCGGGAGGGCGCGGCCCTCCCGCCCTTAGAACTTGAAGCCGGCGCCCAGCGTCGCCGAGCGGCCGGGGCCGGGGATCACGTGCCCGCCGCCGAGGCGGTCGAAGTAGTAAGTGTCGGTCAGGTTGTAGACGTTGAGCCTCAGTTCCACTTTCTCCGCGAGCGGGTAGGAGGCCATCAGGTCGGCAGTCCAGTAGCCTTCGACGAAGCGGGTGTTCGTCGTGTTGCCGTAGCGGCGGCCGACGAAGCGCAGCCCGCCGCCGAGCGTGAGCCGCCGCGGGAACTCGTAAGTCGTCCAGAGGTTGAAGGAGTTGCGCGGCGTGTTGACCAGCTCCTTGCCGACCTCGGAGACGCCGCCGACCGGCGCGGCGTTCGACTCCAGCGTCTCGCTGTCGAGGAGGGTGTAGGCGGAGAAGATTTGCCAGCCGCGCACGAAGCTGCCGGCCGCGCTCAGCTCGACGCCGTCCACGCGCTGGCGGCCTTCGAGCACCTGCACGGGGTCGCCGGGCAGAAGCCCCGGCGTCCGCGCGTTGGTCTTCTCGACGCGGAAGGCCGCGCCCGTCAGCGACAGCCGCCCCGCGAGCAAGTCCCACTTGCTGCCCGCCTCGAAGGTGTAGGTCTTCTCGGGGTCGATGGCCGTGTTGGCCGTGCCGTAGGAGAGTCCTTCGAGCGAGGGGTTGAGCGCCGTGCCGTAGGCGGCGTAGACGCTCCCGGCCTCGGCCGGCTTGAAGACCGCGCCGGCGCGGAAGCTGAGCATCCGGTCCACGCGGGCCACCGGCAGCCCCGTGGTCGTCGTCCCCCGCGCGTCGAAACGATCCCAGCGCAGGCCGCCCTGCAACTCCCACCTCCGGCCGAGCCGAGCCGTGTCGAAGACGTAGAGGCCCTGCGAGTTGGCTTTGATGTCGCCGACGAGGGGGCTGGTGGTGATGACGCCCGTGTAGAGGTCGTCCGGGTCGGGGTCGAGCAGCGTGGTCGGGGAGTTGGGGGCGGTGCGCGTGCGGCGGACGTTGCGCTCGCGCGTGAGCGAGACGCCCGCCACGAGGTCGTGCGCGACGCCGCCCGTCGAGAAGTCGAGCTGCGTGTCGGTCTGGTTGTCCCAGACCGTGTCCTCGGTGAGCCACGAGCGCATCTCGCGGTTGATGACGGTCGAGTCGTTGCCGGCGAAGCGGGGCGGCGTGGCGAAGGAGTCGCGCGTCGAGCGCCCGAAGCGGAACTGGTTACGCAGCGACAGCTCTTCGTTGATGTCGCGCTCGAAGCGGACGGTGGCGAGGTCGGAGCGCATCTTCTCGCGGTCGCGGTGGCGGAAGCCGTAGAAGGTGTCGCGCGGGACGGGCGCGGGCCGGTCGCGGTAGGCCGCGAGGGCGTTGTTGGTGGCCGGCACCCACGGGATGCCGTAGTCGGAGAGGTTGTCCTGACGCAGGTGGAAATAACTGAGGACGAGGCGCGTCGGCCGGCCGAGTCCGAAGGCGACCGACGGCGCCACGCCCCAGCGCTCGTTCTCGCCCGCGTCGCGCCCGGCGACGCCCGCGTCGTGGGCCAGAAGGTTGAGGCGGAGGGCCGAGTGGTCGCCGAGGCCGAGCCGCGCCAGCGGGAGGTTGAGGTCGGCGGTCGCGCGCTTCGTCCGGTCGGTGCCGGAGTCGAGCGTGAGGCCGTAGGCGGGCGCGACGTTCGGCGCTTTGCTGACGAGGTTGATGGAGCCGCCCGTCGAGCCGCGCCCGGTGTAGACGGAGCCCGGCCCCTTGACGACTTCGACCTGTTCGAGGTTGAACGGGTCGCGCGACTGCGGGCCGAGGTCGCGCACGCCGTCGATGAACACGTCGTTGCGCGCGCTGAAACCCCGCAGCGTCAGGTTGTCGCCGGCCGGGACGCCGCCCTCGCCCGCCGTGATGGTCAGGCCGGGGACGTTGCGCAGCACGTCGCGCAGCGTCGTCGCCCCCTGCTCCTCGATGACCTCTTTGGTGATGACCGTGACGGTCTGCGGCGTGTCGCGCAGCGGCGCCGTGTACTTGGGCGAAGAGAGCGCCGCCGCCGGCTCCGACACCTCCACGGACTCGGCCAGCCCGCCGACCTCCAGCGTCACGGACTGCGGGGCGTCGAAGCGGTAGGTGATCTTCGTGCCGGCCAGCAGTTGCCTGAGCGCCTGCTCGGGCGTGTAGAGGCCCGACACGCCGGGCGAGGGGACGCCGCGGATGGCGTCGAGCGACGCCGACACGCTGACGCCGGTCGCCTTGGTGAAGGCGCCGAGCACGGCGTCGAGCGGGCCGGGCGCGATGTCGAAGCGGACTGCCGCCGCCGGCCTCTGACCCTGCTGGCGGACGGCGGCGGGCGCGGCGCGCACGTAAGCCAGCGCCACGGCCCTGCTGTTACCGACGGTGTACGCCACCAGCGCGCCCATCGCGCCGACGGCCACGATCCATTGGCGGGCCTTGCGCCGCGCGGCGCGGCCCCTGCCTCGCTTCATCTCCTGCTTCGCCTTCATCTTCATCGCACTCCTCCGGGGCGTATGCCGTCGGCCCGGCCGCCTCGCGCGGCGCAGGCGATTAAAGCGACGCGCGGGCGCGTCCGACATCGAAAAGGGAAGACCGGGACGGCGGGACGCGGGGGCGCGTGCGCGCGCGTCGTGGCCTTCAAAGCTCTGTGTCGCGGCGGCGGAAACTTCGGCCGCCGGCACCGAAGGGTGCTACGATACGCGCAGACACGCCTTTCGGTGACGTTTACAAAGGGCGGAGCCGGGTCGGCTGTGTCGAAGGGGCCGCGGACGTTGGCGCGTCGGCGGCCCCACTTTTTTCGGAACCTCAGAAGTTCAGCTTCAGCCCGCCCCGCACGAGCCGGGGCTGGCCCGGGATGATGCCGCGCGAGCGGTCGGCGACGCGCAGGCGGTCGAAGACGTTCGTGTTGAAGATGCGGCTCGCCTCCGGCGCGAGCCGGTCGAAAGAGAACGCGCCTTCGGCGTCGGTGGTCGTCTCGAAAGCGACCCGCGTGCCCGCCCGCCGCGAGGTCACGCGCGCGCCGCGCACGGCGGGCTGACGCTCGTCTGTGACGCGGTCGGTCAGGGCGGGGCGCGGCGTCTGCGCGGAGGCGCCGGCGTGGAAGGCGAGGAGCGAGAGGGCGAAAGAAAAGAGGACGAAACTGCGTCGCGCGCAGGAAGTCGGGCGTTCCATTTGAGACCTGCCGGTAAGCTCTGACCGTAAAAAGCGGATGAGACCGAGGGCCGGCAAAGAAGCCTCGGTCGAAAGCTCTCGGAACTGGCTTTCAAGGGGCGAAAATGAAATTAGATTTCATTTTCAACTGAATGATACACCCGCGAGCCGCCGATGTCTACACCCAATAAACCGTCCCCGGCCGGCCGAAGGCGTCAACGCCTTCGGCCGGCCGGGGACGGTTTGAAGCGGACGCCTTACGCCTCTTCGCGGCCGCAGAGGAGTTCGGCGGCGAGGAGCGGGATGGTCAACTCGTGGTGTCCGGTGATGTGGAGGCCGCGGCCGGCGCCGCCGCTCGTGGGGCGGCGCACGACGTTGGTGAGCGGGCGGTAAGATTGTATGAAGTCGAAGTTGGCGGTCGTAAAATCCGCGAGCGGGTGGCCGAGGTTGCGCACCAGCGTCACGCACTTCAGAAACACTTCCGGCAGGACGACGGCCGAGCCGACGTTGAGGTAGACGCCGCCGCCGTCGAGACGCCTGACCAGTTCGGCGAGCAGGCGGAAGTCCGTGTGCGTCGCCGCGCCGAGGGCCGCGCCGTCGGCCAGAGGGTGGAAGTGCGCGATGTCCGTCCCGACGGCGACGTGCGCCGTGAAGGGCACGCGCGCCTCGTAGGCCGCGCAGAGCAGCGACAGCCCGGCGTGCTTCGGAGCCGAGGCGACGAGCGCGCGACCCAAAGCCTCGCCGAGCCCCAGCCCGTCGCGCGCCGCCTCGCGCGCCGCGGTGTTTAAGAGCCGGCCCGTCTCCTCGGCCGCGCCGAACGCGCCCGCGCCGAGCGTGGCGTCCACGTCCTCGGAGGTCGAGCCGACGAGCGCGATCTCGGCGTCGTGGACGAGCACCGAGCCGTTGCCCGCGATGGCCGAGACGAAGCCGCGCCTCATCAAATCCGCGACGAGCGGCGCGAGGCCGGTCTTGATGACGTGGCCGCCGAGGCCCCAGATGATCGGCTTCTTCAGGCGCCGCGCGCGCCGCATCTGCGCGGCGATCTGCCTGAGCGACCGCACGGCGAGGATGTTCGGCAGCGACGCAAGGAAGTCCGCGAGCGAGAAGTCCTCGCCCACGGGGCGCGCGAAGTCGCCGGCCGCCACCTTGCTCGGCCTCTCGGCCAGCGGGTAGGTGCTCACCCCCTCAAGCCCGAGCGGCCGCAAGCCTTCATCTTCATAGATGGACATAGAACGGAAGAGTAAGAGCCGCGAATCGTGAATCGAAAAGGAAGTTGTCAGCCCTCAGTGAAGACGAACCTGCCGACTGACAACTGACGACTGACGACTACGATTTACGCTCGACTATTTACGGCTGTTGAGTATATCACGCGGCGTCTTTGCGTCGGCCGCGGGGGGCGGGCTTGCCGCGCGCGCCGTCGGCTTCCGGGGGCTTGCCGTTGGTCGCGGGGCGGCCGTTGCCGTTAAGGACGTGGCCGTTGAGCAGCGGGCGGAGGGCTTGGCCGGTGTGGGACTTGCGGGCGCGCGCGACCTCTTCGGGCGTGCCGCAGGCGACGACGCGGCCGCCGCCCTCGCCGCCCTCGGGGCCGAGGTCGATGAGGTAGTCGGCCGACTTGATAACGTCGAGGTTGTGCTCGATGACGATGACCGTGTTGCCCAGAGAGACGAGGCGCTGCAAAACGTCGAGCAGTTTGTGCACGTCGGCGAAGTGCAGCCCCGTGGTCGGCTCGTCGAGGATGTAGATGGTGCGCCCCGTCGCGCGCTTCGAAAGCTCGCGGGCGAGCTTGATGCGCTGGGCCTCGCCGCCCGAGAGCGTCGTCGCCGACTGGCCGAGCTTGATGTAGCCGAGGCCGACATCGAGAAGCGTCTGGAGCTTCTGCTTGATCTGCGGGATGTTCTCAAGCAGCGGCATCGCCTCCTCGATGGTCGTGTCGAGGAGGTCGGCGATGGACTTGCCCTTGTACCTGACCGAGAGCGTCTCGCGGTTGTAGCGCGCGCCGCGGCAGACATCGCAGAGGACGTAAACGTCGGGCAGGAAGTTCATCTCGATGCGCTTCATGCCGTCGCCCTCGCACGCCTCGCAGCGCCCGCCCTTGACGTTGAAGCTGAAGCGGCCGGGCTTGTAGCCGCGCTCGCGCGACTCGGGCAGCATCGCGTAGAGCTCGCGGATGGGCGTGAACAGGCCCGTGTAGGTCGCCGGGTTCGAGCGCGGCGTGCGGCCGATGGGCGACTGGTCGATCTCGATGACCTTGTCCACGCCTTCGAGACCTTCGATCGAGTCGAACTCGCCCGGCTCCTCCAGAGAGCCGTAGACGTGGCGCGCGAGCGCGCGGTAGAGGATGTCGTCAACCAGCGTCGACTTGCCCGAACCCGAGACGCCGGTGACGACCGTGAGCAGGCCGAGCGGGAAGCGCGCGTCCACGTTCTTGAGGTTGTTGTGGCGCGCGCCGCGCACCGTGACGGCCGCGCCGTTGGGCCGGCGGCGCTCGCGCGGGACTTCGATGGCGCGCTGGCCGCAGATGTAGAGGCCGGTGACCGAGTCGGGGTTGCAGGCGACCTCTTCGGGCGTGCCGTGGGCGACGATCTCGCCGCCGTGCGCGCCGGCCGCCGGGCCGAGGTCGACGACGTAATCGGCGCGGCGGATCGTCTCCTCGTCGTGCTCGACGACGAGGACGGTGTTGCCGAGGTCGCGCAGGGCGCCGAGCGTTTCGAGCAGGCGTTGGTTGTCGCGCGGGTGCAGGCCGATGCTCGGCTCGTCGAGGACGTAGAGGACGCCGCGCAGTTGCGACCCGATCTGGGTGGCGAGGCGGATGCGCTGGCCCTCGCCGCCGGAGAGCGTGGCCGACGGGCGGTCGAGCGTGATGTAGCCGAGGCCGACGGTGGTCAGGAAGCGCAGGCGGTTGCGGATTTCGCGCAGGACGAGGCCGGCGATCTGCTCCTCGCGCTCGCTGAGCTTCAGGCGGTCGAAGGCTTCGACGGCCTCCTCGATGGGGAGCGCCGTGTACTCGGCGATGCCGCGCCCGCCGACGCGCACCGAGAGCGACTCGGGTTGCAGGCGGCGGCCCTGACAGTCGGGGCACTCGACGGGCGAGACCAGCTCTTCCAGAGCCTCGCGCACGCGCTCGCTCGGCGCGTTGCGCATCCTCTCGGAGAGGTGGCGGACGGCCCCCTTCCAGTCGCTCGGGTAGCTGTAGAGGCCCTGCCGGAAGGTCAGCTGCCCCTCGACGCCGTGGAAGAAGGCGTCGCGCACGGCCTGCGGCAGCTCGGCGAAGGGCACCTGCGGGTCGGCCCCGAAGTGTTCGGCGACGGCGAGCAGCGCGCTCTTCAAGTAGGCCGCGCCCTGCTTGTCGGCCGCCGCGAGTTGCAGGAAGAGCTTGTCGGCGCGCTCGGTCGCGTCGGTGACGATCTTGGCCGGGTCGACTTCGAGCACGGTGCCGAGGCCGTGGCAGCGCTTGCACGCGCCGTAGACCGAGTTGAAGGAGAAGGAGCGCGGCTCCAGAGGCGGCACGTTGATGCCGCAGTTCACGCAGGCCATGCGCTCCGAGTAGAGTTTCTCCTCGCCGTCCACGACCGAGATGAGCACCGCGCCGCCGGTGAGTTTGAGGGCCGTGCGGACGGACTCGGTCAGGCGCTCGCCGATGCCGTTCTTGATGAGGAGGCGGTCGACGACGGCCTCGATGGTGTGGTTGCGCCGCTTGTCGAGTTTGATCTCTTCGTCGAGCGAAACCAGCTCCCCGTCAACCCGCGCGCGCAAAAAACCGTCCTTCGCCAGCTTCTCCAGCTCCTTCTTGAACTCGCCCTTGCGGCCGCGCACGACCGGCGCGAGCACCATCACGCGCTCGCCCTCCGGGAGCGAGAGCACGTTCGAGACGATCTGCTCGACGGACTGGCGCGTGATGGGCGCGCCGCAGATGTGACAGTGCGGCTGGCCGACGGAGGAGAAGAGCAGGCGGAGGTAGTCGTAGACTTCGGTGACCGTGCCGACGGTCGAGCGCGGGCTGCGCGAGACGGTCTTCTGCTCGATGGAGATGGCGGGCGAGAGGCCGTCGACGGAGTCCACGTCGGGCCGCTCGAGCTGGTCGAGGAACTGGCGCGCGTAGGCCGACAGCGACTCGACGTAGCGGCGCTGGCCCTCGGCGTAAATCGTGTCGAAGGCGAGCGAAGACTTGCCCGAGCCGGAGAGTCCGGTGATGACCGTCAGGCGGTCGCGCGGAATCTCGACGCTGATGTTCTTCAGGTTGTGCTGGCGCGCCCCGCGCACCGTGATGCGGTCAATTGCCATCGCCTGAAACTTGCCGTGCCCCTGCATGGTGAGGTTTAGCGCCTCACGCGGAAACGACGATTGTAAACGACGCGCGCGGGCGGCCGCAACCGGGTGGGAATCCGAGATTCGGGAAGGCTGACCCGCGGCCGGCGAGGCCCGCGCCCCGCCCGACCTTCAATCGCAGACGGAGCGCGTTTTAGCCCCGCGATCCGCGAGCCCCGACCCGCAATCGGTCTTGTCTTGACACTCTCCGGCGCGGCTCCTAAACTGCGCGCAACGTTCGCAAACTGGCTGGCAATCTTCGGGGGTCGGACGAGGCGGGGAGGGGAGCGGGTGAATCTTCCGAACGCACTGACGCTGTCGCGCATCTTCGTCGTCCCGCTCCTCGTCGTCGTGCTGCTGACCCCTTTCGCGGAGAACTGGTTCGGCGTCCAGCGCCACGTCCTCGGGTGCGCCCTCTTCCTCGCCGCCGCCTTCACCGACTACCTCGACGGGCACCTCGCGCGCAGCCGCCGGCAGGTCTCGCGCCTCGGCATCCTGCTCGACCCCATCGCCGACAAACTGCTCATCTCGGCCGCGCTCATCTCGCTCGTCGAGAACCGGCTCGCGCCGGCGTGGGCCGTGGTCATCATCGTCGGGCGCGAGTTCGCCGTCTCGGGCCTGCGGTCGGTGGCGGCGGCCGACGGCGTGGTCATCGCGGCCTCGAAGTGGGGCAAGTTCAAGATGCTCTCGCAGGTGACGGCCGTCGCCTTGCTCATCGCGTCGAGCGCGCGGGGCGAGCCGCCCGTGGCCAACTTCGGGCGGGCCTTCCCGGCCATACAGTTCTGGTCAGTCCCCGAGTTGCAGACGGCCGTCGCGCACCTCTTCGCGGCCCGCGCCTTCACGGCGACGGACTTTCAGGTGCTGCTCTACACGGCCGGCCGCGCCATGCTCTGGGTCGTCGTGCTCTCGGCCTGCTACTCCATGTACCAATACTTCCGCGCCTTCTACCTCTCCTACAACACGCGGCCCGCGCGCGCGCCGGGCGAGGCGCGCAAAGACCTCGGCCGCGCCCCCGCGCGCACGCCCACGCCGCTCGGCTAGGCCGCGATTTTCGGGCCCGAGCAAATGAGCCGGCCGCGCTCTCGTCGAAGCTCTACGCTGACGAAAGCGCGGCCGGCCCGCCGCCGCCCGTGTCCCGGGCTTCAGTAACGCCGGCGCGGGGCGCGCGGCGCCTCGTGGCCTCGTGAGCTCGGGCCGAAGGCGTTGCCCGGCTGGCCGTAACCAGACGAGTCGAGCACGGGGTCGGAGTCGTCCGCGGCCTCACCCCGCTTGTCGGCCATGTGTATCTCGCCCTCCTCGCACCTGACGTAGAACGAGCGCGTCCCCGTCGCCCCGTAGTCCTTGGGCACGGCGCTCAGCGCGCACGTCTCCGTGGTCGCCACCATGATGAACTGGTAGCCGTTTTTGACGCCGCGCGCGAGCGGGTCTTCGAGCAGGCTGGCCGCGCCCAACTCGTCCAGCGAGCCGTAGGAACCGGCGCCGACCGTCGAGCGGTAGGCGTCTTGCGCCGTGAGGATTTCCCGCATGCTGTGGACGGCCGAAGCCTCGTTGGCCGCGCGCCGCGCCGCCAGAAGGTTCGGGATCGCGATCGCCAGAATGATGCCCAGCAGCGGCACCGTCAGCAGCGAGAGCGCGCTCGTCACGATGCCGCCGACGGCCAGCCCGCGCCCGCCGTACACCTCGGGCTGTTTGCCCGCCCGCGCCGCCGCGACGATGCCCATGACGAGGGCCGTCAGCGCGCCGACGAGGAAGAGGCTGAACGTGAGCAGGCTGAGGATGCCGATGACGAGTGAGGCCACGGCCAGCCCCGTGCGCTTCTTCGCGCCCCAGTCCTGCGCGCCGTAAGCGGGCGGCGCCCAGCCCTCGCCGGACTCCTGCCCCGCGGCCGCCGGCGGGTTGCCGCAGCGCTTGCAGGCCTCCGCGTCGGCCCAGTTGATTAGCCCGCAGTGGGCGCACTTGATGCTGTTCATAAAATCACCTCCGGGGAGGGCCGGAACGCGCTACTGCACCTCGACGTGGTCGCCGGTGTGCACCTCCTGTAAGACGCGCGTGATGACGGCGGTCGCCGTCCGCCCTTCGACGTGAAGGACGACCAACTCGCCGACCACCTGCCGGGGGACGGCCGGGCGGCGGCGCTTGATGTCGGGCGTCTTCACGGTCGGGCCGCCCGAGCCGCCGTCAATGTCCTTGAGCCGCTGCGCCTGATTGGAGAACTTGCCGCCGCGGAACTCGTCGCTCTCGAAGCCGCGCCGTGTGTTCTGCGCCGTCTCGTCGCCGTACTCGACGAGCGTGCCGTGATTCAAAGGGCGGAAGACGGTCAGGTAGTCGCCCGCCCTCAGGTTATCCTCCGCGCCGAGGTCTATGAAGACGACCTGATCGCGCGAGAGCAATTCGCGCCCGTCGCGCGCGAGCACGATGCGGCCCGTCTGCTTGCCGGTCGGCTCGGCGAAGCGGTCGAGGGTGACGCCGGCCCGCGCCGCCGGAACCGCGCGCCGCGCCGCCGGGCGCAGCAGGTCGCCCAGCAAAAGGTTGTCGCACGAGCGGACGACCTCGGCCACCGAGACGCGGTCGCGGACGCGCACGACGCGCACCCGGCCGACCTCCTGCGTGTAGACGCCGAGCGTGCCCTTGCGCGAGAACCGCGAACGGAAGCGCCCGCGGGGCCGCACCACCGAAAACTCCTGCCCGGCCGCCAAACCGTGCTGCGCGCCGCCGCTGAGGTAGATCAAGTCGCCTTGGCCGAAGACCCGCCGCTCGCGCTCCTCGGCGGCCCCGATGATTTCGAGCGCGCCGCCGGGCGAGGCCGTCGTGATGAAGCCGCCGCAGTCCACCTCGCTCTCGCGGGCCGAGACCGCCGGCGCGCGCTCGGCCGCGGGCGTGACGATGGTCGTGGCCGGCTGCTGGCCCGGCGCGGGCGTGCGCGTCT
>DATMVI010000097.1:0-8698 GCA_035563275.1 Pyrinomonadaceae bacterium | reverse complement strand
GGCCGGGGCGGCGTCGGCCGCGGGCGGCGTCTGCGCGGCGGCGGCGGCGGCGAGGCAGACGAGGAGCGCGAAGAGCGCGGCGGCGCGGGGGATGAGTTGGGGCATGGCGAGTTCCTTTCAGGGTCGAAGGTCGAAGGCGTGTCGGCGGGCGCCCTGAACCATATAACACAGGTCTCGGAACCGGGAGTTACAGGGAGGTTAATAGTTCAGACGAATTTAACGTTCTGGGGGTGATGCTCAGTCGAGCGTGAGGAGAGGCGGGGTGCAATTAAGAATTAAGAATTAAGAATTAATAGTTGGTGTGGCCGGGAACACGGAAGGGCACCTCGCGGGCACCCCATTCTTAATTCTTAATTCTTAATTGAACTCCCCCGCCGCCCGTTGAACTCAGCCGGCGGTCTGCCCGCGGCCTTTCCCGAGAGCCGGGTGGTAGTAGGTTGAGGCGGCGGCGAGCGCGGCCGCCAGCGCGAGGATGCCGGGCGCGAGCAGGGGGTTCGCGCCGGCGAGCGCGGCCGACACCAGCTCGGCCGTCGTCGAACCCGGCACAATCTCCCTCTGGAACGCGACGTTCTCGACGACGTGCTCGTAGACCCCGTAGAGGCTCCCGAGCGCCACCAGCGCCATGCACGCGCGCAGCGCCAGCAGCGCCGCGCGGCCGGGCCGGGCGAGCGCCGCCACCGCGGCGATCAGCCCCAGCCCGCAGAGCGCGAACGGGATCAACTGCGTGGCCGTCTCGTCGTGGCCGACGAGCCACAGCTCGACGAGCGCCCCGGCGAGGAGCAGCGCCGACGTGCCCAGAAGGAAGCGGCGCAGCCTTGAGAGGACGGTGGCGTCTTCCATCACCGGCTCAGGTAGGCGCGGGCGACGGCCAGCTCGGCTTCCGAAACGCTCCCGGCCAGCCGCTCAAGGAAGGCTTCGTCCGAGGCGAAGGGGCGCGCGCCGATGACGGCCTGCGCCTCGGCCGCGTCGAGCCCCGGTATCTGTTGCAGCGTGGCCGCGTCCGACTCGTTGCGGCTGATCGGCACGTAGACGTACTTCTCGTACTCGGCGATCTGCTCGGGGCCGACGTACTTCGCCATCTCCCTGCGGAACTGCTGGAGGCTGCGGTACGGGCGGTACTCCTCGAACTCGTGAACCATCCGGTCGCCGAGGCCGGGGATGGCGGCCTTGAACTCGGCGCCCGAGGCCGTGTTGAGGTTGAGTTTCTTAACGGCGGCGGCGTTGGCGCCCCCGGCCTGATCGGCGTTCGCGTTGGCGGCCGGGGTCGGGGTCGCCGCGCCCGCGTTCGCGCCGGCGTTAACGTTGCCGGTGTTAGTCCCCGCGCGCTCGCCGGGGCCGCACGCCCCGGCCGCGAACGCGAGCAGCGCGGCGCACAGCGCGGCGGCGGGGCGGGCGTTTGAACGTCGAATCATTGCTGGTTTCCTTCCCTGTCGTAAGCTTTAATCGGTGTCCGCCCATTATACCCGCCCGCGCCCGTTAGGGTAATTCGCGCCGCGCCCCGCCCGGCCGCCCTCTCCCGTTTACCGACTACTGTCTCCTGACTACTTGTTGTAGAATTTCGCGGCGGCGGCCTCCCGTCAAGGATTGTCTTCATGGCCCTTCTGCACATCACCGACGCCAGCGGGCGCAAGTGGCAGTTCCCCCTCACGCCGCAGGGGCCGTTCACCATCGGGCGCGCGCCCGACAACCAGATCGTCCTCAACGACCCGCGCGCCTCGCGCTACCACGCCCACGTCAAGTTCCAGCAGGGCGGCTACTTCATCGTGGACGGCAGCCCCGACGGCAGGCTCTCGGCCAACCACGTCTTCGTCGGCGGCGAGCAGCGCTACGAGCACCCCCTGCGCGACGGCGACCGCGTCACCATCGGCGCGAGCCAGCTCCAGTTCGACACCTCCGACGAGCAGAAGGCCGAGCCGCCCGTGCCCTACGACGACCGCCCGCTCGGCCACACCCAGATGCTCGTCTCGGCCAACGAGGTGATCCGCGCCGCGCTCTCCTCGCGCCACCCCGCCGTCGCCGAGGCGGCCGCCGCCCCCTCGGCCGAACTCGAAGACCTCCGCCGCAAGGCCAAAATCCTCGCCCTGCTCTACGAGATGACCAAGACGCTCGGCTCGGTCTTCGACCTCGACTCCATCTTCGACAAGGCGTGCGAGGTCGTCTTCAGCGCGACGCCGGCCGACCGCGTCGTCGCGCTCCTCGCCGACGAGGCGGGCGCCGGCGCGGACGGCGAGCAAGACCTCCACATGGTGGCGATGCGCGTGCGCGACGAGCAGAAGGCGGCGCAGGGGCGCAGGCTCTCGGTCGGGCGCACCATCACGCGCAAGGTGATGCGCGAGCGGCAGGCGCTTTTGTCGCAGGACGCGGCGGCCGACTCCGAGTTCGCCGGCGTCCACTCCATCGTCTCGCAGGGCGTGCGCTCGACCATCTGCGCCCCGCTCGTCGCCGAGTCGCGCGTCCACGGCGCGCTCTACGCCGACCGCCTCGACCCCTTCACCTCCTTCACCCGCGACGACCTCGAACTCGTCAGCGCCGTCGCCGCGCAGACGGCCGTCGCGGTCGAGAACGCGCGCGCCCACGAGCGCCTCGCGCGCGAGGAGGTGGCGCGCGCCAACTACAGCCGCTTCATGCCCGAGTACGTCGTGCGGCAACTGCTCGAACGGCCCGAGTCGTTCAAGCTCGGCGGCGTCAACCAGACCGTGACCGTGCTCTTCGCCGACATCCGCGGCTTCACGCGCATCTCGGAGACGGCCCCGCCCGAGCGCCTCGTGCGGGTCCTGAACCACTACTTCACGGCCATGACGGACCTCATCTTCGCGCACGGCGGCACGCTCGACAAGTACCTCGGCGACGGGCTGATGGCCCTGTTCGGCGCGCCGGCCGCCACCCCCGACGACGCCTGCAACGCCGTCTGCGCCGCCATCGCCATGCAGCGCCGCGTGGCCCTCATCAACGAGCGGCTGCGCGACGAGGGGCTGCCCGCCATCAGCATCGGCATCGGCCTGCACACGGGCGAGGCGACGGTCGGCTACATCGGCTCGGAGCGCCGCTCGGAGTACACGGCCATCGGCGACACGGTCAACCTCGCCGCGCGGCTTGAGCATAACGCGCTGCCGGGCCAAATCCTGCTGAGCGAGGCGACGGCCGCCGCGGCCGCCGGCGCGGGCTGCGCCTTCCGCCCGCGCCCCCCCATCACCGTCCGCAACCGCGTCCAGCCCGTCCCCATCTTCGAGATCGACTGGCGGGGGACTCTGGAGTCCGAGCTCTGAGGTCGGAACCCGCCCCTCCCGGTTGACGCGCGGCCGATTCCGGCACAGACTCCAGACTTACAGACTCGGGACTCCAAACTGTTTTTAACTTATGTCTTCGGAAAACCCATTCACGAGAAGGCGCTCGCTGATGTCGTTCGCGGGCCTGCGCGATCTGGTCTCGGACTCGATGGCGATCGACCTCGGCTCGACGACCATCATCATCGCCGTGCGCGGCCGCGGCATCGTCGTGGACGAGCCGGCCTTAGTCGCCGTCAACAAGGTGACGGGCGAGGTGGTGGCCTTCGGGCGCGAGGCGCGCGACATGCAGGGGCGCGAGCCGCGCGACGTGCAGCTCATCGCCCCGCTGGTCGACGGCGTCGTCGCCGACTTCGAGCGCACGCAGAAGGTCTTGGACCACTTCGTCCGCAAGGCCCGCAGCGGCTTCTCGCACTTCAGCCGCCGCGCCGTGATGAGCGTGCTCTCCGGCATCACGCAGGTCGAGCAGCGGGCGCTTCTGGCCGCCGCCGACGAGGCGCACATCGGCCGCGTCTACATGGTCGAGGAGGGTCTGGCGGCCGTCATCGGCGCGGGCGTCTCGGTCGAGGACAAGCGGGCCTCGGCGGTGGTGGACATCGGCGGCGGGACGACGAACGTCGCGGTCGTCGCCCACGGCACCATCGTCTACTCGCAGGCCGAGCGCGTCGGCGGCAACGACATCGACGAGGCCATCGCCGACCGCCTGCGCCGCCACCACGGCCTCATCATCGGCGCGCCGACGGCCGAGCGTCTGAAGTTCGAGCTGGCCTCGGCCATCGAGCCGGCCGAGCCGTGGCGCAGCCTCTCGGTCAAGGGGCGCGACGTGCAGACGGGCGCGCCGCGCGCCGTCGAGATCAAAAGCGAGGAGGTCTGCGTGGCGGCCGAGTCGGTCGTCAAGCGCCTCTCGCGCATCGTCAGCCGCGCGCTCGCAGACCTCCAGCCCGAGGTGGCCGCCGACATCTACGACCGCGGGCTGATCGTGACGGGCGGCGGCGCGCTCTTGGACGGCATGGCCGAGTTCCTCCAGCGCGAGACCGGCCTCGCCGCGCGCATCCCCGACGAGCCGCGCCACGCCATCGTCCGCGGCCTCATGCAGCTCTTCGACGAGCCGCTGCTGCTGCGCCGCGTCGCCCGCAACGAGCAATCGCACATGCTCGACGAGTCGGCGTTCGAGGCGTGAGAGGCAGTAGACAGTAAACAGTAGTCAGTAGTCAGTAGTCAGTAGGCGCTCCGCGTCGTTGATACTGGCCGGGCACGCGGACGATTCATTAGAGACTGTCTTTCTACTGACTACTGACTACTGTCTACTTCTTTTATGAAGTTGCTGACGTTCTTCAGGCGGCAGATACAGGTGGCGCGCGTCACGGGCATCCCCGTGCGGATCGACTACCGCTGGTTCGTCGTCTTCGCGCTGTCGGCGTGGGTGGTGGCGGCGAGCTTCGAGCAGGGGACGGTCCTGACGCAGCTCGTGCGGCTCGACGCGGGGGCGGCGTGGGCCGTGGGCGTGGCGACGACCGTCGGCCTCTTCCTCTCCATCCTCGGGCACGAGCTGTCGCACGCGCTCGCCGGCCGCGCCGAGGGCATCGGCAGCGAGGAGATCGTGCTCCACCCCTTCGGCGGCCTGACGCGCCTGAGCCGCGAGCCCGACAACCCGCGCGCCGAGTTCCGCATCGCCGTCGCCGGCCCTTCGGCCAGCTTCCTTTTCGCGGTCGTCGCCTTCGCGCTGATGTACGCGGCGCGCGCCTCGCAGTACCGCGCCGCGGCGGCCGCCTTCTCCATCGTCGCCTACTGGAACCTCTTCATCGCCGTCTCGAACCTGCTGCCCGGCTACCCGCTCGACGGCGGCCGCGTGCTGCGCGCCTTCCTGTGGAAGCGCTACGGGCAGCTCGAAGAGGCGACGCGCATCGCGAGCCTCGGCGGGCAGGTCATCGCCGGCTCGCTCGTCGTCCTCGGCGTCTGGTTCTACGTCCGCGCGGCCGACCCGTTCCGCGCCCTCTGGCTCGTCCTCGTCGGCCTCTTCCTGTGGGACGCGGCGCGCGCCGTGCGCGGCCCCCGCCGGGGGCGCGGCCTGCTCACCGTGGGCGAGGCGATGACCGCGCCCGTCTCGGTCGAGCCGGACTCGACGGTCGCCAACTTCGTAGACCACGTGCTGCCCGTCCACCGGCAGGAGGCCGTCGCCGTCGCGCACGCCCGCCGCCTGCACGGCATCCTGACCCTGCGAGACCTCAAAGACCTCCCGCGCGAGCGCTGGCACCGGACGCGCGTCAGCGACGTGATGCGCCCCGTCGCGCCCGACCTCTTCTGCGGGCCGCAGACGACGCTCGCGCGCGCCGAGCGCCTGATGACCGAGAACGGCGCGGGCGCGCTCGCCGTCGTGGACGGCGCGGGCCAGCTCGTCGGCTTCCTCCTCCGCGGCCGCATCAAGCGGAAAGCATAAACAGAGTCCCGAACTCACTTCACCAAATCTTGCAGCGGTCTTTCTCGGGGCGCACCATCGGGTCGCCGGCCTTGCACCGGAAGGCGGCGGCGAACTCGGGCATGTTCGAGAGCGGGCCGTTGACGCGGAAGCGCGAGATCGGGTGCGGGTCGCTCTGCGTGATGAGCCGCGTGATCTCGGGCGTGTACTTCGCCGCCCAGACCTGCGCCCAGCCGAGGAAGAAGCGCTGCTCGGGCGTGAAGCCGTCGATGTCGGCCGGCCGCGGCTTGCCTTCGAGCGACTTCATGAAGGCGTCGTAGGCGACTTGGAGGCCGCCGAGGTCGGCGATGGATTCGCCGGCGACGAGCTTGCCCTGCATCTTCAGCCCCGGCTCGACCTCGTAGGCGGCGAACTGGTTGACGATGCACTCGGAGCGCGACTGGAAGCTCTTCAGGTCGGCCTCCGTCCACCAGTTCCTCAGGTTGCCCTGATGGTCGAAGGTCGCGCCCTGATCGTCGAAGCCGTGCGTGATCTCGTGGCCGATGACCGCGCCGATGGCGCCGTAGTTGATGGCGTCGTCGGCCGCGGGGCTGAAGAAAGGGGCCTGAAGGATGCCGGCCGGGAAGACGATTTCGTTCAGCACCAGATGGTTGTAGGCGTTGACCGTGGGCGGCGACATGCCCCACTCGGTGCGGTCTACGCTCTTGCCGATCTTGGCGAGGTCGCGGCGCACCTCGAAGGAGGCGGCCCGCATCACGTTCTGCACGTAGGAGTCGCGCGCCACGTCGAGCGCCGAGTAGTCGATCCACCTCTCGGGGTAGCCGATCTTCTGCCCGAAGGCGTTGAGCTTGGCGAGCGCCTGCTTGCGCGTCTCGTCGCTCATCCAGTCGAGCTCCTGCACGCGCTCGCGGAAGGCGTTGATGAGGTTCGTGACCATCGCCTGCATCCGCCGCTTCGACTCGGGCGTGAAGGCGCGGGCGACGTAGACCTGCCCGAGCGCCTCGCCGAGCTGCGCGTCGGTCGCGGCCACGCAGCGCCGCCAGAGCGGGTACTGCTCCTTGCGGCCCGCCAGCACGCGCCCGTTGAAGTTGAAGCTCTCCTCCTCGAACTTCGACGAGAGCGACGGGGCGGCGGCCGAGACGAGGTGCCAGCGCAGGTAGGTCTTCCAGTCTTCGAGCGGGACTTCGGCGAGCATCTGGTTGACGGCGCGGTAGAACTCCGGGTGCGCGACGTTGACGGGGATGTCGCGCGGGAGGCCGTGGGCCGCGAAGTAGTCGCCCCACGAGAAGGCCGGCGTCAGCTCGGCCAGCTCCTTCGCGCCCATCTTGTTGTACTGCTTCGAGAAGTCGCGCAGCTCGACGGGCGTGCGCGAGTTCTGCGCGAGCCGCGTCTGGACGGACATCACGGTCTTGGCGCTCGCGGCCGCGCGCTCGGGCGTCTCGCCGAGCAGTTGGAACATGCGCGTCACGTGCTGGACGAACTGCTCGCGCAGCGCCTTCGACTTGTCGTCCTCCTTCGTGTAGTACTCGTTGGTCGGGAGCGACAGCCCGCCCTGCCCGGCGATGGCCATGACCATCGAGCTGTTCTTGAAGTCGGGCAGCGCCGAGAAGCCGAAGAGCGCGGGCACGCCCATCGAGTGCATGCGGGCGACCTGCGCCTGAAGGTCTTTGGCGTTCCTGATCTGCTCGATGCGGGCCAGCTCGGGTTGCAGCGGCTTCGCGCCCTCGGCCTCGCGCTTGGCCGTGTCCATGCACGAGGCGTAGAAGTCGCCGATCTTCTGCTCGACCGTGCCGCGCGCGCCCTGCTTCTTGGCGGCCTCTTCGAGGATGTCGTGCAGCGCCTTGCGGTTGTTCTCGGCGAGGATGTTGAAGCTGCCCCAGCTTGAGAAGGCGGCCGGGATTTCGGTCGCCTTGAGCCAGTTGCCGTTGGCGAACTGGTAGAAGTCGCCGCAGGCCGCGGCCGTCTTGTCCATCCGCGCCGTGTCGAAGCCGCGCCCCCCCTTGTCCTGCGCCGCGCCGGCCCACCCGAGCCCGAGCGCGACGAACGGCAGGACGAAAGTCAGCCGTCTGAGATGAGAGATTCGCATGTCTCTGAAGCTCCTTAACCTTACCTAGATTGTCTCGGGGGTTGTTGGAAGCCTTAGTTTCTCACGAACCGCGCGCCGAGGCCACCGCGGGCGGCAGGCGCCGGCCGGCGGGAAACTCCGGCGACGCCCGGCCGACCCGCGCGGGCCGCTTCGATTAAAGGCGGCGACCACAGCGGCAGCGGCCGGCGGGCCCGCCGGTTGTAGCGCGCCGCCGCGCGGTTGTAAGCGCCGAACAGCCGGCGCGGGTCGCACATCGCGGCGACGAGGGCGCGACGGCCCGCCGCCTTCTCGATCAGCACGCTCATCCTCCACCCGACCGTGTACCAAGCCCCCTGCTCGCCGTAGAACGGGGCGATGGTCTCGCCGATTTGCTGCTCGCTCAGGCGGCCGGCCAGCACGTCGAGGAAAAACTTTTCGACCTTCCGAAAGTCGGAGTCGAAGTTCCCCACGTCCGCGTCCCAGCGCGCCCGCTCGGCCGCGCCGCTGACCGCGTGCGGGTGAACGTCGGGGCCGCCCGCCGCCGCCAGCATCGCGAACCCCTCGCCGAAGGCCCGCGCGTAAGTGAACACGGTCTGCGCGTTCGCCGGCAGGCGCGCGAGTTCCCCCGCGGTCTGTCTGGTCGGGCAGGCGCTCCCGTAGCCGATGTGGTGGAGTTCGTGCGCGAGCGTGTTCTCGAACTTCGCGCGGGTCACGGCCGGGTCGAGGTAGAGGAAGATCGCCGGGTCGGTGTCTATGTCGAAGACGAAGCTGTTCGTGCGCGGCTTGATGACGGGATAAATCTTCGCGCGGATGTGCGCCCCCGCGGGCAGGTAGGCGAGCGCGCGGCGCGCGGCGCGGACGGTGTCGGCGCGCCGCCAGCGTTCGAGCGTCTCGGCGAGCGCCCCGGCGCGGGCGGAGAGTTCGTCGGAGAGG
>DATMVI010000096.1:0-8191 GCA_035563275.1 Pyrinomonadaceae bacterium | reverse complement strand
CGCGGAGGCGCGGGCTGTGGCCGGGGCGCCGGGCGCGGGGCAAGGGGCCGGCGGCGGCCGCGGTCGTCGAGTTCTACGCGCGCATGACGCGGGCGCTCGCGGCCAAGGGGCTCGCGCGCCGCGAGCACGAGACGCCTCTGGAGTTCGCGCGCGCGGTCGGGACGCCCGAAGTCCTCGCGGTCACGGACGCCTACCACCGCGTGCGCTACGGCGGGCGCGGGCTGTCGGACGCGGAGGCGTCGCGGGTCGAGCAGTGGCTGAGGCGGATCGAGAGTGAAGTTAACCCGTCGTGACGAATGCGAGGGCGAGGCCCGCCCGCGCCGGCGCATGAGGGCCGGCCTGATTTAAGCGCGACGGGCCGGGCCGACCCCCACCCACGCGACCCCGGCGGGTCGCCTCCGTTTTCAAAGCGTGTTTACTTAATCGCGGTTTGTTCATTCGACGCGGTTTTAGGAAGTTCTGATTCATGAAGAAAGTCGGATTCATCAGTTTGGGTTGTCCGAAAAACCTCGTGGACAGCGAGGTGATGATGGGGCGGCTCAGGGCCGAGGGTTACGAGATCACGACCGACGCGGCGGAGGCCGAGACGGTCGTCGTCAACACGTGCGGCTTCATCGACGCGGCCAAGAAGGAGTCGGTCGAGGCCATCCTCGAAGCGGCGCGGCTGAAGGCGGGCGGCAACTGCAAGCGGCTCGTCGTCGCCGGCTGCCTCGTCGAGCGCTACCGCGACGAGCTGCGCGCCGAGATCCCCGAGGTGGACGCCTTCATCGGCACGAGCCAGATTAACGACATCACCACGGTCGCCGACGCGCGCGTCAACACGCGTCAGCTTCCGGTTCTGCCGCTCGGCAACCAGACGGCCACCTACCTTTACGACGAGTCCACGCCGCGCGTGCTCGCCACGCCCGGCCACTACGCCTACGTCAAGATCGCCGAGGGCTGCGACCGCCCGTGCGCCTTCTGCTTCATCCCGCAGATGCGCGGCCATTTCCGCAGCCGCCGCTTCGGCTCCGTCCTCGCCGAGGCGCGGCAACTCGCCGCGCAGGGCGTCAAGGAGATCATCCTCGTCGCGCAGGACTCGTCGCGCTACGGCGAAGACCTCGGCGAGCGGGACGCGCTTGCGCACCTGATGCGCGAGCTGTGCCGCGTCGAGGGCGTCGAGTGGGTCAGGGTCATGTACACCTACCCGACGCACATCAGCGACGCCTTCCTCGAAGTGCTCGCCTCCGAGCCGAAGGCGGTCAAGTACCTCGACCTGCCCTTGCAGCACGCCTCGCGCAACGTCCTCAAGCTGATGAAGCGCGGCGGCGACCGCGCGTCGCTCGAACGCCTCATCGAGAGGGTGAGGGCGCGCGTGCCGGGTGTTGCCGTCCGCACGACCTTCATCACCGGCTTCCCCGGCGAGACCGAGGAGGACTTCGAGGAGCTGCGCGCCTTCGTCCGCTCGGTCGGGTTCGACCGCGTCGGCGTCTTCACCTACTCGGACGAGGAGGGCACGCCCGCCTTCGCGCTGCCCGGCAAGGTGGACGCGAGGACAGCGCGCCGCCGCCGCACGCAGTTGATGAAGGATCAGGAGCGCGTCTCGAAGAAGAAGAACCGGGAGAAGCTCGGGCAGGTCGTCCGCGTGCTCTTCGAGGGCGCGAGCGACGAGACCGACCTGCTCTGGCAGGGGCGGATGGAGACGCAGGCCCCGGAGATCGACGGCTGCGTCCTCATCAACGACGCGCCCGAAGGGTGCCGCCCCGAGCCGGGCGACTTCGTCAACGTCCGCCTCACCGAGGCCCAGCAGTACGACCTCGTCGGCGAAATCGTTTAGGCATTTTTGATTCGCGGTTCGGGGGAAGGCGGCAGTCGTCTTCCCGAATTGCGAATCAAAATTTTCCGCATGTCGCGCACCAAAGAGACCAGCGACTCGATTCAGCAGGCGGTCGTCGAGACCCCGCACATCGTCGTGCCGCCGCGACGGCGCAGGGCCGGCGATTACGCGGCCGTCGCGTTGGCGACGTGTGGCGTCGGCTACATCCCCATCGCGCCGGGCACGTGGGGGGCCGGCGTCGGCGTCGGCCTCTACTTGGCGGTCGGGAGCTTCACCGGCTGGGTAGTCGTCAACGCCGCCTCGTCGGGCGTGGGTCGGGCGGCGCTGCCGTTCCAGCAGACGCTGACCACGATGCTGTTGCTCGCCGTCGTCCTCGTCTCGCTGGCCGGGACGTGGGCCGCGACGCGCGCGGAGAAGCTGCTCGGGCGGAAAGACCCCGGCGCGGTCGTCGTGGACGAGGTCGCGGGGCAGCTCATCACCTTCCTGTTCGTGCCGTGGGAGATGGGCGTCTGGACGGTCGTCGCCGGCTTCCTCGCCTTCCGCCTCTTCGACATCTGGAAGCCGTACCCGATCAACCGCCTCGAAGCGCTGCCTTCCGGCCTCGGCGTGATGGCCGACGACGTGCTCGCGGGCGCTTACGCCGCGGCGCTCATGTCGCTGCTGACGACCGCGCACCTGTTGCTCTATTGAACGGAGGAGACATGGACGAAACCAAAGACCCGAAAGCGAACCAGACCGGCGGCACGCCGCAGCGCGACGCCGAGGCCACCAGCAGCGAAACGCTCGGCGACCTCGAAGAGAGCGAGCAGGTCAAGGGCGGCGGCTCCACCGGCAGCGCCCTCGAAGGCTCCTCGCCGCGCCCCGCGAGCGAAGGCGGCGGCCGCGCCGACGGCAGCGACACCGGCGGCCCGATGTGAACGCACGGAGTAGCCAGTAGACAGTAGTCAGTAGCCAGTAGCGCTCCGCGCTAAGGATGCTGACTCTGACACGCGAACGATTCATCTGCGATTGTTTTTCTACTGACTACCGACTACTGTCTACTGTCTACTGCTTCTATGTCCGAGATTAAAATTTTCGTGTCCGACGACGTGAACGAGAGCGGCCTTGAACCTTTGCGGGCGGCGGGCCTCGCCGTGGAGAAGCGGACGGGGCTGAAGGGCGGCGAGCTGGCCGAGAGTTTGCGGGCGGCGGACGGACTCGTCGTGCGCAGCGAGACGAAGGTGACGGCGCAGTTGATGGAGGCGGCCCCGCGCCTGCGCGTCATCGGCCGCGCGGGCGTCGGCGTGGACAACATCGACGTGCCCGCGGCGACGCAGCGCGGCGTCGTCGTGATGAACGCGCCCGACGGCAACACGATGACGACGGCCGAGCACACGATGGCGCTCCTGCTCGCGCTCGCGCGGCGCGTCCCGCAGGGCGACGCGAGCCTGAAGGCCGGGCGCTGGGAGCGCAAGAAGTTCGTGGGCGTCGAGCTGCGCGGCAAGACGCTCGGCGTCGTCGGTCTCGGGCGCATCGGCCGCGTCGTGGCGAGCCGCGCGCGCGGCTTCGAGATGAAGGTCGTCGCCTTCGACCCCTTCGTCGCCCCCGAGCAGGTGAGCGCCGAGGAGATCGAACTCGCGCCGCTCGAAGATGTCCTCGGCCGCGCCGACTTCCTCACCGTCCACGCGCCGCTCACGCCGGAGACGCGCGGCCTCGTCGGCGCGCGCGAGTTCGCGCTGATGAAGCAGGGCGTGCGCGTCATCAACTGCGCGCGCGGCGGCCTCATCGACGAGCGCGCGCTCCACGCGGCGATTAAAGAAGGCAAAGTGGCGGGCGCGGCGCTCGACGTGTTCGAGCAGGAGCCGCCGCCCGCCGACCACCCCCTGCTCTCCCTCGAAGAGGTCATCGTCACGCCGCACCTCGGGGCCTCGACGCGCGAGGCTCAGGAGGGCGTGGCGCTGACGGTCGCCGAGCAGATGCGCGACTTCTTCCTGACGGGCGCGGTGCGCGGCGCGGTCAACGTCCCGGCCGTCGGCGCGCAGGAGTTGCGCGCGCTCCAGCCCTACCTCCGCCTCGCCGAGCGCCTCGGGCGCTTTCAGGCGCAACTGATCGACGAACCCGTCCGCGAGGTCGAGATCGAGTACGCGGGCGAGGCCGCCGGCCTCGACGCCGCGCCCATCACGCGCTCGTTCCTCGCGGGACTTTTGAGGAACGTGAGCGCGCGCGTCAACATCGTCAACGCCCTCGTCATCGCGGCCGAGCGCGGCATCGGCGTCACCGACTCGTTCCGCCACGGCGTGACGGCGGTCGAGATGACTTCGCCGGTGCGGACGCACGTGCGGACGGTCTCGGGCGAGCACACGGCCTCGGGCGCGCTCTTCGGCCAGCAGTCCGAAGGGCGCATCACGGAGATCGAGGGCTTCCGCATCGAGGCGACGCCGGCCGGCAACATGCTCGTCACGCGCAGCAGCGACGTGCCGGGCGTCATCGGCCGCGTCGGCACCTGCCTCGGCGACCACGGCGTCAACATCAGCCGCTTCCACCTCGGCCGGCGCGAGCGCGGCGGCGAGGCGATGGCCGTCATCGAGACCGACGCCCCGCTCCCCGACGACGCCCTCGACGCCCTCCGCTCCTTCCCCGAAGTCTTCTCGGCCCGGCAGATCGAACTCAACGACCAATAAGCAGTAGCCAGTAGTCAGTAGTCAGTAGTCAGTAGAAGAAGCAGAAGGCAGGCCGGCACGTTAAGCGCCGGGCTGCCTTTATGTTTTCCTACTGACTACTGACTACTGACTACTGGCTACTTCTTCTATTCGACGACGAAGTTGACGCGGCGCTTGGCGCTGGCTTTGGCGGCGCGGTCGATGGCGGTGAGCTGGAGGGCGTAGCGGCCGGGGGGGAAGCTTTCGAGGGGGAGTTCGGCGGCGTAGGGGAGCGCGCCCGCGTCCGGCTGCTCGGCCTTGATTCTGATGAGGGGCGCGGTGAAGACCGGCTGGTCGTCGCGGAAGATTTGCACCTGAAGGGCCACGTCGGGCCGCCCGCCCGCGCCCCGCGCGGCGTTGTGGATGAAGAGGACGAACCTCATCCGCGAGGCGCGCGCGAACCTCCGATCCACGTTGAGCAGGACGCCCTCCGAGAGCTTCTCGGGCGTGAGCGCTTCGGGCGGCACGTTCGACGTGCGCTCGGCGAGCAGGACGCTGGAGAGCGTGAGCTGCCCCTTGCGGAAGTCGGGAATCTCGACCCACTCCTGCGCGCTGCCCGTGCGGCCGGTCTTGCGGTCGCGCAGCGCGACGCGCACCTGATAGAGGCCGGGTTCGACCTTGAATTGATAGGTGTAAAGGACGCGCGCGCGCGCCTCGGCCATCGCCTCGCGCGGGTCGAAGGTGAGCGCGTGCTTGACGCCCGTCACGGTCTGGCCGCGGTCGTCGAGCACGACGCCGAGCAGGTCGACGGCCGCGCGCTCGCCCGCCGGCGCGCCTTCGGGCCGGTAGGCCCAGCGGTCGAGGCCGATGGAGGCGGAGAGCACCGTGCCCTCCTGCGGCGTGTTGACGAAGTTGAGCGAGAGCGAGGTCGGGAGCGCGGCGCGCGGCCTCGTCGCGCCGAGGGCCGAGCGCAGCTCGCGGTCGGCGGCCGAAAGGGTCGGCGCGGCCTGCGCGGCCGGCTTCTGCTCGCTGCGACCGTCGCGCTTCTTCTCCTCGCCGCGCGCGCCCTCCTCGCCGGTGTAGACGCCGCGGCGGACGAGCACGTTCAGGTCGTTGCGCCCGCGCACGCCCACCTCGATGCGCCGGAACTTCTCCGCGCCGCGCACCTCGCCCTCGGGACGCCACGCCAGAAGGTAGTAGCGCGCCGTCTCCTTCAAAGCCCCCTCGACGGCCGTCCCCATCGCGTTCGTGTTGACGAGCGCGCGCCCGCCCGTGTCGGCGGCCAGAGTGTAGAGGGGCTCCTGCAACCCGCGCAGCTCGCCCGAGTCGGCCCCGGTCAGGCGGCCCGTCGGGTCGGCGGGCACGTCGGCCGAGGCGTCGGCGACGCCCGGTTGCAGGCCGGCCGCGCCCATCGAGTAGATGACGACGCCGGCGCGCGCCGCGGCGTCCGTGATGCGGCGCATGCGCTCGCGCACCGTCCCCTCCTGCGGGTCGAGGTGGAAGCCGTCCGAGATGAAGAAGAGGAGCTTGCGGCCGGGCATCGGCGCGCTGCCGCGCACGGCCGATTCGAGCGAGTAGAGCGTGTTGTCCGTGATGTGCTGCGCCTGCCGGAGGATTTCGCGCGCGCGCATCGCCACCATGTTCTCCGCCATGTCGCGCTGGAGCGTCGGCATCTCGCGCCTGAGCGCGTCGGCGAAGAAGCCGACGACGTTGAGGTCGCGGCGGCTGACGGCGAGCGCGTGCACCTCGGTCATCGGCGGGCTTTGGCCGTCGCGCACGCTGTAGGGCCGCGGCTTGATGCGCCCGGCCGCCGCGCGCAGCACCGCGCGCTCGGCCGTGAACTGCTGGAGGAAGCCGACCTGCCCGCTCGCCGAGGTGACGGCCGCCTGATCGTTCTGCCCCAGCTCCTCGTCTATGAAGCGGAGCAGCGCCTCGCGCGTGCGCGCCGCCGAGGACGGCGAGAGGTGGAGGTCGTCGACGAAGAAGAGGACGGTGCGCCCGCGGTCGAGCGGGAGGGCGACGCCGGCCGGCCGCGAAGAGGCGCGGGCGCCGCCGCGGGCCGCCGCCAGTTGCGCGTCCTCGTCGACGGTGCCGGCCTCGACGCGCTCGAAGAAGGCGATGGGCACGGCGCGGCCGTCCACCTTCAGCTCGAACTCTTCGGGCTTGAGGCCGTCCACGAAACGGCCCTGCTTGTCGAAGACCATCACGTCCGTCTGCACCAGCTCGGCGCTGACGCGGACGACCTCCTCCTCGTCCTGCGCGGGCGCGGGCGGCGCGGCCGCGTTCTCCTGCGCGCGCAGCGGCGAGAGCAGGCAGAGGCCGGCGAGGAGCGGGGCGCAGAGTCTTGAACTGTTGGCGACGAAGGAGAGCATGGCGGAGAACCCTGTGGCGTTCGGGGAGAACGTGCCGCGCATCTTAGCACGCGCCGCGCGCCGCGCGTGAGCGAAAACCGCGCGCCAAAACTTTCGGCCGCCCGCGGCGTATAATTTCCCGTACGTTCAAACGATTCCGTCAACCCCCGAGCGACAGCTAACATTTTCGATTTCCGATTGAAAGCGGGCGCGCGGCGGCTGGCGGTCGCGGATCAGAAATCCAAAAAACAAAAATTCCCAGAGGGGCCGAATTGAGCACAAACTTGAGCGACGGGCGGGTCACGCTCCGGCTCGACCGGGTCACCAAGCGCTTCGACGACTTCACGGCCGTGGACGGCCTCAGCCTCTCCGTCCGCGCGGGCCGCATCTTCGGGCTGCTCGGCCCGAACGGCGCGGGCAAGACCACCACGATCCGCATGATCGTCGGCATCACGGAGCCGGACGAGGGGCGCGTCGAGCTGTTCGGGCGGGCCGTCGGCCCCGCCGCGCAGAACCGCATCGGCTACCTGCCCGAGGAGCGCGGCCTCTACCGGAAGATGCGCGTCGTCGAACAGCTCCGCTTCTTCGGCGAGCTGAAGGGGATGGCGGCGGGCGAGGCCGAGCGCGCCGCCGACCGCTGGCTCGAACGGCTCAAGCTGAAGGAGTGGCGGGCGAGCAGGACCGAGCAGCTCTCGAAGGGCATGCAGCAGAAGATACAGTTCATCGCCACCGTCATGCACGAGCCCGACCTGCTCATCCTCGACGAGCTGTTCTCGGGCCTCGACCCCGTCAACGTCGAGCTGATGAAGGAGGTGGTGCTGGAGCTGAAGGCCGGGGGGCGGGCCATCATCTTCTCGACGCACATGATGGAGCACGCCGAAAAGCTCTGCGACGACATCTGCCTCATCAACCGCTCGCGCAAGGTGCTCGAAGGCACTCTGCGCGAGGTCAAGCGCGGCTTCGGCCGCCGCGCCGTCGCGCTCCGGGCCGAGGGGGCCGACGGCCTGCTCGAAGACCCGGCGCTGGTGGCGAGCGTCAAGCCGGAGGCCGACTTCGTCGAGGTGCTTCTGGCCGAGGGGGCCGACCCGCAGGAGCTTCTGCGGCGGCTGGTCGAGCGCGGCGCGCGCGTCTCGAAGTTCGAGCAGGTCGAGCCGAGCCTGCACGACATCTTCATCGCGCAGGTGGGGGAGGCGGCATGAAGAAGATGCTGGCGGTCATCCGCCGCGAGTACACGCAGGGCGTCCGCAACAAGGGCTTCATCATCTCGACGCTGCTCGGGCCGGTCATCATGGCGGTGCTCTTCGTCCTGCCGGCCCTGCTCGTCACGATGCGGACGGGCGAGGCCACGCGCCTCGCCGTCTTAGACCTGACGGGCCGCGTCGCCGCGCCTCTGGCCGAGGCGCTCG
>DATMVI010000095.1:0-10206 GCA_035563275.1 Pyrinomonadaceae bacterium | reverse complement strand
GGGAGGCCCAACCGGAGCCTCCCCCGTCGAGCGACGCGCGCCTTGTAACCTCGCCGTTTTTGCTTCGGCGTCGTGGCCGGCCGCCAGAGGCCGCCGCGGCAGGGGGAAGATAATCCGTTGATGAAAGCCGCCGCCAAGTGTCTCGTCGTGCTGCTCGCGCTCGGCCTCGCCGCGTGCGGGCGCGCGGAGCCGAAACAGACCACCGTCCTGCTCGTGCGCCACGCCGAGAAGGCTTCGGACGCGGACGACAGCCCGCTGACCGAGGCCGGCTCGCAGCGCGCGCAGGCGCTCGTCCGCGTGGCCGAGGGGGCCGGCGTGAGCGCCATCTACAGCTCGCAGTTCGCGCGCAACCGCGACACGGCCCGGCCTCTCTCCGAGCGCGCGGGCGTCGCCGTCACGGAAGCCCCCGTCAACCTGTCGAACCCCGGCGACTACGGCAAGACGCTCGCGCGTGACATCCTCGACAGGCACGCGGGCGGGACGGTTGTGGTCGTCGGCCACGCCAACACCGTCGGCGCGACCGTCGAGGCTTTGATCGGCCGGCCCGCGCAAATCGAGGGCGTCGAGTATCACGACCTGTTCGTCGTCACCGTCAGGCCCGCCGGGCCGGCCGGGTTGATTAAGGCGCAGTACGGTCTGAGGCCCGGCGGGTGACGGGCCGCGACAAAAGGGGGAGACGGGTGAGGAGAGTTCTGTGGCTCGCGGCGCTCGTCGCGTGCGCGGCGGTCGTCGCGCCGGCTCAGGGGCGCGGGGCCGGCGCCGCGTTGAGCTTCGGCGTGACGGACGGGCGCAGGCTCATCACGCGCGACATGGGGCGCGGCCTGCTCCTGCGCGTGTTGAAGGAGAGCAGCGCCGGCCGGCGGCACTTCGGTTGGAGCGTCGAGGTGGTGCGCAAGCCGTACCGCCCGGCTTCGCGTAACCTGCTCATCCGCCGCGGGGTGACGCACGGCGCGCAACCCTCGCAGGTCTTCGCGTGGCACGTCAGCGAGCGCGAGTTTCCCGCCGAGAGGGTGCTGAAAGTGAGCGGCCACCCCCTCACGGTGCGGATCGAGTTACTCGACCCGGTGGTCGAAGGCGAAGGGCCGGAGAGCCATTTCGTTTCGGGCGACATCAGGATTACGTGGGGGCGGGAGGGGAGGGCGCGGGCCGCTTCTGAAACCGGCCGGGTCGCGGGCGCGCGGCGGGCGAGTCTGCTACCATCTGTCGGCCGCGCGCCCTTGAGGCGCGCGGCGAGGACTTATCACCATCTTACCTTTCGGCACGGTGCCCCGACATGAACGACCTGAAAGAGCTTCTCGACAACAACCGCGAGTGGTCTGAGGCCATCAAGTCCCACGACCCGGAATTCTTCCGCGCGCTGTCGCGCCAGCAGACCCCGCGTTACCTCTGGATCGGCTGTTCCGACAGCCGCGTGCCCTCGACGCAACTCGTCGGCCTCTCGGCGGGCGAGATGTTCGTCCACCGCAACGTGGCCAACGTCGTCGTCCACACGGACTTCAACTGCCTCTCGGTGCTCCAGTACGCGGTCGACGTTCTGCGGGTCGGCCACATCATCGTCTGCGGGCACTACGGCTGCGGCGGCGTGCAGGCCGCGATGGAAAACCGCCAGCTCGGCCTCATCGATAACTGGCTGCGCCACGTGCAGGACGTGATGCGCGCGCACGAGTCGCTGCTCGCGGAGGCCGGCGACGAGGCGGCGCGGCTCGACCGGCTGTGCGAGCTGAACGTCATCGAGCAGGTCTTGAACGTGAGCCGCACGACCATCGTGCAGGGCGCGTGGGGGCGCGGGCAGGAGCTCGCGATTCACGGCTGGATTTACGGCCTCGGCGACGGGCTGCTGCGCGACCTCGGCCTGCGCATCGGGAGCCGCGAGGAGTCGTCGGCGGCTTACGACGACGCGGTGCGGGCCGCCTCCGGCGTCAGCGCGAGGTAGCGGCCGGCCCCGCCTCCGACGAGCGCGCGGGCGGCGCGTACCGCACGCGGCGCACGCGGCGGCGCTCGACGCGCTCGACCGTGAAGGCCGCGCCTTCGTACTCGACCCGGTCGCCCGGCTTCATCACGCGCCCGGCCTGCGCCATCAGGAACCCGGCGACCGTCGTGTAGCCGCCGTCTTCGGGCAGCGACAGTTCGAGCCGGCGGTTGGCGTCGCGCACGGCGAGCATGCCGTCGAGGAGGAACATGCCGCCCGGCTCCTCGACGATCTGCGCGCGCGCCTCCTCGTCGTACTCGTCGTCGATCTCGCCGACGATCTCTTCGAGCAGGTCTTCGAGCGTGAGTATCCCTTCCAAGCCGCCGTGCTCGTCGAGCACGAAGACGAAGTGCACCCGCGACGACTGCATCTGCTTGAGCGCGCCGCCGAGGCTGGCCGTCGCGGGGACGAAGGCCGGCGGGCGCAACAGCTTCTCAAGGTCGAAGTTCTCGGGGCGCACGCGACCCATGTCGAGGTCTTTGCGGAAGAGCAGGCCGGCGATGTCGTCGAGGTGGCCGCGGTAGACGGGCAGGCGCGAATACCCCGTGGAGCGGAACTTGGCGCGCGCCTCTTCGAGCGTGGCCGTCAGCGGCAGCGCCTCGACCTCGGTGCGCGGCACCATCGCCTCGCGCACCTCGGCGTCGGAGAACTCGAAGACGCGGTCGATGAGCTGCTGCTCCTCGTCGCGGACGTGGCCGCTGCGGCGCGAGATGTCTATCAGGTGGCGCAGCTCGTCCTCGGTGTAGACCGAGGCGTGGTCGGACGTGGGGCGCAGGCCGAAGAGGCGCACGGTGCGCGTCCCGGCCCAGTCGAGCAGGCGGATGGGCCAGTAGAAAGTCTTGTAGAAGGCGTGCAGCGGCCACGCGATGGCGAGCGCCACCCGCTCCGCCATCTCCAGCGCCATCGTCTTCGGGGCCAGCTCGCCCAGAACGATGTGGAGGAAGGTGATGATCGTGAAGGCGACGGCGAACGAGATGGTGTGGAGCGCGACCTCCGAGACGCGCCCCCTGAGCGGGGCTTCGAGCATGTGCGCCACGACCGGCTCGCCGATCCAGCCGAGCGCGAGCGAGGCCATCGTGATGCCGAGCTGCGTGGCCGAGATGTAGGCGTTGAGGTGGTCGAGCAGACCGAGCAGCCGCACGGCCCTCCGGTCGCCCTGCGCCGCGATAGTCTCGATGCGCGACCGGCGCACGCCGACCAGCGCGAACTCCGACGCCACGAAGAAGCCGTTGGCCAGCACGAGCAGGAAGACGACGGCGATGTAAATGAACGCGGTCATACGTCGAGGAAATGATACGACATGCGGAAGCGCGCCGGTAGCCGCGCCGGGCGGGCGGGGGAAGGGGCCGCGCGCCGGGGGCTCGGGTGGGCGGGTGTTAGATTCGACGCGCGTTGACGAGGCGGCGCGTGACGCCGCCGCGAGGTGGGCCGGCGTCGCAGGCTCGCTCCGCCTCGTCAACGCCTCGGCCAACCGCGTCTACAGCTTCGTCGCCGCGGGCGAGACGCGCTACCTCCGGCTCGTCTCAGGCCGTGAAAGGACGCGGGAGCAGATCGAGGCGGAGCTGGACTTCATCGCCTGCCTGCGGCGCGGGGGCGTGGGCGCCGCGCCGCCGCTCACTCGGGCCGCAGGGCGATCATCGGGTCGAGCTTCGTCGCGCGCCGCGCCGGCAGGTAAGAGGCGAGAAGCCCCACGGCGATCATCACGCCCGAGACGGTGAGGAAGGTTACGGCGTCGGTCGCCGTGACCCCGTAGAGCAGGCTCGACATGAGGCGGGTCAGCGCGTAGGCGCCCGCCAGCCCGATGCCGACCCCCGTCAGCGTCAGCGCCAGCCCCTGACCGAGGACTAAGCGCAGCACGTCCGTCGCCTGCGCGCCCAGCGCCATGCGGATGCCCAGCTCGTGCCGCCGCAGCATGACCGAGTAGTTGATGACGCCGTAGACGCCGACGGCCGCCAGCACCAGCGCCAGCGCCGCGAAGGCGATCAGCAACGTCATGTTGAAGCGCCGCCCCGCGAGCGAAGTCGCCAACACCTGATCCATCGTCCTCACGTTGCTGAGCGCCTGATCCTTGTCCACCGCGTAGATGGCTTTCGAGACGGCCTGCACGAAGTTCTGCGGGTCGGAGGCCGTCCGCGCCGCGAACGTCATCCACGGCCGCGGGGCCTGCTTGTAAGGCATGTAGATCGTCGCCGAAGGCTCGTTGTCCAAGCCCGACTTCACGTCGCCCACCACGCCGACGACCTCGCGCGGCCCCTGCTGAAGATGGAACGAGGGCGTCAGGCGCTTGCCCACGGCCTCCTCACCCGGCCAGAAGCGGCGGGCCATCGTCTCGCTGACGACGACGACCTGCGCCGCGCCCTCGCGGTCGTGCTCGCCGAAGACGCGGCCGCGCCGCAGCGGGATGCCCAGCGCGCGGAAGTAGTCGGGGCTGACGTAGCGCACGTTGGCCGAGGGCTGCTCGGCGACGGTCTGCGCGGGCCGCCCTTCGATGGCGAAGGGCTGCGTCGAGCCCTGACCGGTGAGCGGGAGCGTGGTCGTCGCGCCCACGGCGACGACGCCCGGGACGGCGCCGATCTGTTCGAGCGCGCGGTCGTAGAAGGTCGCCTGCTGGCGCGGGTCGGAGTATTTGGCGGGCGGCAGGCCGACGCTCATCGTCAGGACGTTGCCGGTCTCGAAGCCGGGGTCAACGTGTTGCAGCTTCCAGAAGCTCCGCAGCATCAGCCCGGCCCCGATCAGAAGGATCAACGACAGCGCCACCTCCGAGACGACCAGCGCCTTGCGCGTGCGCTGCCTGACCGAGCCGCTGCTGCCTTTGCCCGCCCCCTGCTTCAGCGTCTCGCCCGTCTCGTCCGGCGTGAACTGAAAGGCCGGGGCGATGCCGGCGACGATGCCCGCCGCGAACGAGACGAGCAGCGTGAAGCCGAGCGCCCAGCGGTCGAGGCCGATCTCGGTCGGCTCGCCGAGGCTGCCCGAGCTGAGCTGCACGAGCAGCCGGCTCCCCCAGTTGGCGAGCAGCAGCCCGAGCAGTCCGCCCGCGACCGCCAGCAGCACGCTCTCGCTGAGCAACTGCCTGACAACGCGCGCCCGCCCGGCCCCGAGCGCGATGCGGATGGCGATCTCCTTGCGGCGGTTGGCCCCCCTCGCGAGCAGCAGGTTGGCGACGTTGGCGCAGGCGATGAGCAGCACGAAGCCGACGGCGCTGAAGAGCACGAGCAGCGCCGGCCGCATGTCGCCGGTCAAGTCCTCCTGAAGCGGGACGACCACCGCGCCCCAGCCCTTGTTGGCCTCCGGGTACTCGGCTTCGAGGCGGCTGGAGATCGTGTTCATCTCGGCCCGCGCCTGCTCCAGCGAGGCGTCCGGCCGGAGCCGCGCGACCACCATGTAGTCGTGAATCTCCCGCACCTGACTCTCCGCGCCGTCCCACGCCAGAGGCACCCACAGCTCGGCCTCGGCGGGGAACTCGAACCCGGCCGGCATGATGCCGACGACCGTGAAGCTCCGGCTGTTGAGCGTCAGCGTGCGGCCGAGCACGCCGGGGTCGCCCCCGAAGGCGCGCTGCCACAGCCCGTGGCTGAGGACGACCGACTGGTCGCGGCCGGGCTGCGCCTCTTCGGCGAAGAAGGCGCGGCCCCGGCCCGGTTCGGTGCGCAGGACGGAGAAGAACTCCGGCGAGACGGTCGCGCCGACGACGGCCGCGGGCTGGTCGCCGGCGCTCATGCTGAAGCCGGCGTACTGGTAGACCGACATCTGCTCGAAGGCCCGGCTCTGCTCCTTCCAGTCGAGGTAGTTGCCCGGCGAGACGCTGAACTTGTCCATGCCGGGGAAGCTCTCGCGCGGCGGGGTGTGCCAGACGGCCATCAGCCGCCCGGAGTCGGGGTAGGGCAGGGGCCTCAGCAGGATGCCGTTGACGACGCTGAAGATCGCCGTGTTCGCGCCGATGCCGAGCGCCAGAGAGACCACGGCGACCGCGGTGAAGACCGGACTCTTCAGAAGCACGCGCGCCCCGTAGCGTACGTCCTGCCAGACCGTTTCAAGGAAGTGACCCATCCTGACCTCCCTCACCCTCTCTTTAACCTGATCGACCCCGCCCAGCTCGACGAGGGCCGCGCGCCGGGCCTCCCCCGGCCCGAGCCCTTCCCTGAGCTTGGCCTCGGTCAGCAGCTCAAGGTACGCCTCGATCTCTTCGTTGAACTCGCGCTCGACGCGCTCCCTTTGGAGCAGGTTGCGCCAGAGGCTGGCGAGGCGCGGTATCAGCGGCATGGGGGCTCCCCCTCAGGTGGCCTTGAGGGCGCCCGTGATGGCCACGGAGATGAGGTTCCAGTTCTCGGCCTCGGCCTCGAACTGGCGGCGGCCGGCTTTGGTGAGGCGGTAATACTTGGCCCGCCGGTTGTTCTCCGACTCGCCCCAAGAGGATTCGAGCCAGCCGGCCTGCTCCATCCGGTGCAGCGCCGGGAAGAGCGAGCCGGGCTTGACCTGAAAAGTCCCCTTCGTGATCTGTTCGATGCGGTGCGAGACGCCGAGCCCGTGCAAGGGGCCGAGGGCCAGAGCCTTCAGCACCAGCAGGTCGAGCGTCCCCTGCAAGAGGTCGAATTTTTTCCCCACCGCGCCCCTCCTATAGACGGTCTGTAAGGAGTTGATAACCCTTTTCGTATAGATTGTCAATAGGGGCCGCGCGGCCGCGCTCCGCGCCCCGCGGCCGGCGGCGCGCGGCGCCCCTGCCGCCGCCGAGCGCGCAGAGAAAACGACCCCGAAAAATCTTGACTTTGCCGGCGCTGAAACCTAGAGTCTACCCGTTCGCGACTCAGGCCGGCCGCGCGTCCGGCCCCACGCCGCGGCCGTCAAAGCGGCCGACCCCCCAAAGGCCCCGGCGCGGCACGCCCTGCCGACGGCCCCCGCACCGCCCCGGCCCCTTCGCGTGAGTCCCCTCGCCGCGGACTCGCCCCGCATTCACGTCACGCGGCGGGCTTCACCGCCGCCCCCTTTGGACGCCGGAACCGTTTCCGCCCCGCTCCCCTCAACTCCGAAGACTTCAAAAGACCTCTTCACGGAAATCATTTGCGGCCCGCGGACATACTTGATGGGGCGCGCGTTTAAGGCCCGCGCGGCGGCCGCCCCGGTTGAGAGGCGATGGAATACAAGAACTTCGACCTGTGCATCGAGGAGCGGAGCGGCGAGCGGTACCCGGTCAAGGCCCAGTCCGAGACGATGGGCGACATGGACGGCGCGCTCGTCCTGCGCCCAGACTGCATGGAGGTCGCGGAGTCGCTGAAGAACGTCGAGGAGATCGAGGCCGACGGCGCGCGGCTGACGGACTTCGGGTCGTCGCTCCACCAGTGCCTCTTCAAGGACGGCGTCGGCAACCTGCTGCGCGAGAGCCTCGGCGGCGTGCGGCTCGACGACGAGAAGGGCGTCCGCATCAGGCTGAAGATCAAGCCCCCGGAGGTCGCCGCCCTGCCGTGGGAGGTGCTCTACGACCAGCACGCCAAGTGCTTCCTCTCGACCTCGGGCAAGACCCCGCTGACGCGCTACATCGAGCTGTTCGAGCCGATCAAGTCGCTGAGGGTCGCGCCGCCCGTCAAAGTCCTCGTCCTCATCCCCGCCGACTCCGGCCTCGACGTGGAGAAGGAGAAGGAGATCATCGGCCGCGCGCTCGGGTCGCTGGGGGCCGTCAGCATCACCATCCTCGAAGGGCGCGTCACGCGCTCGGCGATCAGCGAGGCGCTGGTCGCCGAGCAGTACCACATCCTCCACTTCATCGGCCACGGCGTCTTCGAGTCCGAGCAGGGCTACCTCGTCATCAACTCCGAGGACGGCGGGCGCGACATCATCTCGGCCGACTCCTTCGCCGACTTCTTCCGCGACTACGCCTCGCTCAAGCTGATCGTGCTCAACTCCTGTCAGGGGGCCGAGGTGGCGACGACGCGGCCGCTCGCCGGCATGGCCCCGCAGCTCGTCCTGCGCGGCATCCCGGCCGTCATCGCCATGCAGTACCCGATCTCGGACGCGGCCGCGCTGCTCTTCACGAAGGAGTTCTACCTCAAGCTCTGCACCGGCTGGAGCCGCGGGCAGGTGGACGCGGCCGTCTCGCACGCGCGCAACCGCATCCACATGGACATCGAGGAGCCGCTCGCCTTCGCCACCCCCGTGCTCTTCATGCGCTCGTTCACGGGCGTCATCTTCGATCTTGAGAAGGCGCCGGGCGCCGAGCCGCCCTCGGCGCTGGCGTCGCTCTGGAAGAGGCTGGCCGGCCTCTTCACCGCGCACCCGGCGAGGAACATCAACCGCCTGAAGGAGGTGAAGAAGACACACCAGAAGAACATCGAGGCGCTGCGCGAGCAGGCGAAGGACGCGCCGCCCGAGGTCGCCGAGGAGGTGGCGAAGGCCATCTCGGAGGAGGAGGACGAGATCGGCGCCGTCGACCAGCGGATCGCCCGCTGGGATCGAACCTTCGCGGCCTCGGCGCTGGCGACCGTGCTCATCTTCGCCCTCGGCTACGTCGGCCTCTTCAACTTCCCCTTCCGCCTCGACGACTACCTCGAGACGCGCTTCATCCCCTACATGGACGACTACGTAGCGAAGAGCTTCAGCCCGCACGTCCGCCTCATCCTCGCCGGCGAGGAGGAGGACGGCGCCTTGGGCGAGCCGGGGCCGGGGTGGCGCCGGTACCACGCCGGGCTGATCGACGCGCTGGCCGGGGCCGGCGCGAAGGTGGTCATCTTCGACCTCTACATGAGCGACCCGACGGAGCACGACGCCGAGCTGTCCGCCGCCATCGGGCGCGCGGCCGAGCGGGGCACGCGCGTCGTCGTCGGCAAGGCGCTCGACGCTCAGGGCGAGGTCTTGCAGGATGTCGCCGTGACGCTGAGGGACGCCGTCGGCGACGGCTGGGGCAACATCGACGTGGGCGGTGGCCGCGGCGGCTTCGTGCGCGTCTACCAGTTGGCGCAGGCGGCCCGCGACGCGGCGCCGGCCGGCGGCGAAGTCCCCGTCACCCCCTCGCTCGGCCTGCGCGCGGTCGCGCAGTTCCTCTCGAACGGCGCGCCCGTCAAAGCCTTCTTCAACGAGGGCGCGGGGCAGGTTCAGTTGCGCGCCGACGGGGCGCTGGTCAAATCCATCCCCGTCGAGCGCGCAGACCTCGCGCTCTACGACTTCCCCTACGACCTCGCCGAGCGCTCGCGGCTCGCCGACGCGACGCGCTCCTACGAGGACGTTTACGGGCGGCGCGACGACCCGAACTTCCTCCGGCAGTTCGAGAACAAGATCGTCGTCGTCGGCTACAAGCGCGGCGACGCCCGCAAGGTCTTGCACGGCGAGCAGAGGTACGGGGCCGAAATCCACGCCAACGTCATCTCGAACGTGCTCGGCAACGTCTACGTCCGCGTGCTGCCGGCCGCCTACGACTTCCTGATCGTGGCGCTGATGGCGGGCGTCGGCGCGCTGGTGCAGGCGCGCTTCCGCCACGTCCTGAGCGCGAAGCTCACCCTGCCGCTGCCGGGCCGCCGGAAGACCGTCAGCGTGCAGGGCCTGCTCATCCTCGCCGACATCGTCTACCTGCTCGTCGCCTTCCAGATTTACAAGAACGGCCTGACGTTCGTCGTCAAGTCTTACCACCTCGCCGCGCCCTTCATCACCTACTGGCTGGCGGGGAGGATGCGGAAGCGGAAAAGCCTCAGGTCGAGTTAGAAGGAGTTCAGACGATGAAGCCTCACCGCGGCATCATTGCGCGCGCCTCGCTGCTGGCCCTGTGCCTGTCGCTGCTCTTCCGCCCACCCGCGCCGTCGGCGGCCGCCTCCGCGCGCGCCGCGCAGGCCCCCGCGCCGCGCGCGCTCGTCAAGAGCATCGTCGCGGGCGGCAGGGAAGTGACGGAGGTCAGCACCGGCCGGGCGCAGTTGACGCGGGCCGACGGCGCGGCCGAGCCGGCCCTGCGCCCCGGCCTCGCGCTCTACCCCGGCGACACGGTCGAGACTTTCGCCGACACGCGCGTGACGCTCCTGTTCCTCGACCAGCCCGTCCCCGAGCGGGGCAACGAGGTCATCATCGACGCCGACGCGCGCGTCAGCATCGCCTCGACTTACAGCTGGTGGGGCACGATCTGGGTGAAGGTCAAAGGCGCTTTCAACTCGCGCACCAAGTACGTCCGCCTCGGCGTGCAGGGCACGGAGTACGAGTTCAGCGTGGCGAGGGGCGAGGAGCGCACGGCCGTGCTGGTGATTGACGGGAGCGTGCGGGTGGACGAG
>DATMVI010000094.1:0-5474 GCA_035563275.1 Pyrinomonadaceae bacterium | reverse complement strand
GGTAGGGACGCGGCCGGACGATTAATCTCGTCGCCCGTCGGCGAAGGGCGCCGGGCCTTCCGCGCCGCGCCCGGCCGCGCGTGTGAAAGGCGCCGTCGAAGTCTCAGACGGCGGTTTGATTTACGCCGCGCGCCCGAAGGTACAGCCTCAACTCTCGCCGCGACGGCGCGACGGCGCGCGCGACAAACGGCCCGCGCGCGCCGCGCAGATTGTTGTTGACATCACGAAACAAGGGGTGTAGGTTTGCACCCCCTCGACGGCGCTCGTATCACTGTTACCGTTCAACCTCATCGACGACAAAGGTCAACAGGGTATGTTGTTCTCACCTGCAAACACTCTCCGCCAAAGAAAGTCTTTGCTCGTGCGAACGCGCCGCGGGAGCGGGTTTAAGTACCGAGATACGTTCGAGGTCGGTACCAGACGTTAGCCTCCGCGGCCGCCGGAGCGCGCAGGGCGCCCTCGCAACCGCCGGCCGCGCCAGCCCCAAGCTTACGTCCGCTCTCAACATTCGCGCGGGATCAACAACAGCTCAGGTCGCTCAAGGGTCGGGTTCTCGGGCGGGCGCGCGTCCGCCCGCGGATTCGCGCCGCCGGCGAAAGTCACCGAAGCCGGCCGCGACCGCCGCGCACGCGCCCCGCCGTCGTCCGGGGCTGGGGAGGGTTACATGGGAGTAGCCACCGTCCTGCTGCTCAGGCCCGCCTCGCCGAACGAGTTCGCCGCCTCACTGCGCGACCTCCTCACGTCGGCGCCGCGCACCGCCGCGGCCCCGACGCTTCAGGTCGTCGAACACCGCGCCGACGATCAGTGCGCGGCCGCCGACGAGCTCGCGCGGCTGCTCAGAAGCGAGAAGCCGGACATCTGCCTCGTCGTCCTCAACCCGCCCCTGCTCGCGCAGGCCGACGCGCTGCTGCCGCTCGTCAACTCGGCCTCGCCTTCGACGCGCGTGGTCGTCGGCCTCGAAGGCGGCGAGCCCGATCAGATGGCCCGGCTCTACGAGCTCGGCGCGGCCGATTTCATCACCGCGCCGCTCAGGGCCGTCGACATCCTGCCGCGCGTCTGGCGTCTCGCGGAGGAGGCGGCGCACCGCCGGCGGGAGCCGGGCGGCTGGCCGAAGCAGCTCATCGGCGAGAACGCCGAGTTCCTCGCCGAGGTCAGTAAAATCCCGACGATGGCGCGGTGCGACGCGAGCGTCCTGCTCCTCGGCGAGACGGGGACGGGCAAGGAGCTGTGCGCGCGCGCCATCCACTACCTCAGCCCGCGCGCGAGCCGGCCGTTCGTGCCCATCAACTGCGGCGCGATCCCGACCGAGCTGGTCGAGAACGAACTCTTCGGCCACGAGCGCGGCGCGTTCACCGGCGCGACGGGCGCGCGCTCCGGCCTCATCCGCGAGGCCGAGGGCGGCACGCTCTTCCTCGACGAGGTGGACTGCCTGCCGTCGCAGGCGCAGGTCAAGCTGCTCCGGTTCCTTCAGGACAAGGAGTACAAGCCGCTCGGCTCGACCAAGTTCTGCCGCGCCGACGTGCGCGTCGTGGCGGCCACGAACGCCAACTGCCGCGCCGCGCTCGAATCGGGCCGCCTCCGCCAAGACCTCTACTACCGCCTCAACGTCATCCCGCTCAAGCTGCCGCCGCTGCGCGAGCGGCGCGAGGACATCCGCCCGCTCGCGTGCCACTTCCTCGCGACCTACGCGGCCGAGTTCGCCAAGCCGGCGCGCGGCTTCACGGCCGAGGCCCTTCAGGCGCTCGTCAGCTACGACTGGCCCGGCAACGTCCGCGAGTTGGAGCACGTCGTCGAGCGCGCCGTCATCTTCTCCGACCAGCCGCTCATCAAGGCCGCCGACATCGTCCTCACGGACGCGGCCGAGCCGCCGCGCCAGCAGTCGTTCAAGGAGGCCAAGTCGCGCGTCATCACGCGCTTCGAGAGGGCTTACATCCTCGACCTGCTGCTCGCCAACAACGGCAACGTGAGCCGCGCCGCGCGCGCGGCGCACAAGAACCGCCGCGCGCTCTGGGAGTTGATCCGCAAGCACCACATCGACGTTGACTGTCTGCGCGCCTCGGCCAAGTGACGCGCGCCGGACGCCCGCCCACCGCGCCAGTTCCCCGCCCCCACCCTTTCGATTCGACGGCGACCACTCCTTGACGGCCGTCGCCGCGGCGAAGCTTGAGCCTCGCCGCGGCGACGGCCGTCTTTTTTTTCGAGAAGGCGTGTCGCCGGCGCGACCCTCGCGGTAAGACTTTTCGCCGTCGCGGTAGGACACGAATGTCACACCCCTCTTCCCCTTCGGCAGACGGACTTTAGCTTCGCCCGCGCGCGCGGGCGTGTGACTAATTCGGCCCACCGCCCGCCCGCGCGCCGCGAAGAATCGCAGTCAAACCGGCTGGCCCGGCTTTTGCACCGTGGCGGCGTGAACAGTCCTGAGTTTCATAGTTCGCGCAATTCCCCCATGAGTCATTTGAAGTCCGAAGTGGCTCGGGACATTTTGAGCTACCTCGGAAAGAACCCTGAAGCGTCGGACACGCCCGAAGGCATCGCCAAGTGGTGGCTGGGGGGCGCGTACTCCCTGCACGAAGTCCGGGCCGCCCTCGCCGAACTCGTCGAGGCGGGGCTGGTGGCCGAGCGCCGGGGCGAAAATTCCAACGTCCATTATCGGAAGGGCGGCGACGCCCGTTGAAGGCCCGCAGCCGTTCGGCCTCGGGCGAATCTTTAGCGCCGCCGCGCCTCTCGCGCCTGAGCGCGGAGACCGCCGCGCCCGCCTCTCACTGACGCCGGGCCGACCCTGAAAAGCGCCGCCGCGGACGAAAACTCCGGGGGCCGACGAAGCCCCTCGCCGCGGCCGCCGAACCTTTCATCAGCCATGCAGTCTTCGGAACACGCCACCCCCCGGGCCCCCTTCGTCGGCCGCCTGCGCCAGCGCCTCTTCGGCCTCCCGCCGGAGGAGGCGAGCTTCGCGCGGCGCGGCTTCCTCGCCGCCGACCCGCGCGCGCGCCGCCGGCTGGAGAGCGTCGGCGGGCTCTTCCTGCGCGGCTACCACGCGGCGCTCGAAGAGACCTCGGCCGCTTCGCTCGCCCGGCGCCTGTCGCAGACCGAGGACGAGCCGCGAGGTTTCGCCTTCGAGGGCGCGGCGATGGGCCTCGCCCTGCTCGACGCGCTCACGCCGTGGGGCGGCGGCCGCTGGCGCGACTTCACGCAGTCCTTCGGCGCGCCTCACGTCTACATGATGCACGTCGGTTACGGGTGGGCTCTGGCGCGCCTGCGCCGGCGGGTTGAGTCGAGCCTCGCGCGCCTCGACCCGCTGCTCGGCTGGCTCGCGGTGGACGGCTACGGCTTCCACGAAGGCTATTTCAAGTGGCGTCGCTACGTCGAGCGGCGCGAGTCGCCCGGCCGGCTCGGAGGCTACGCGCGGCGCGCCTTCGATCAGGGACTCGGCCGCAGCGTGTGGTTCGTCCGCGGCGCGCACGTCGGCGAGGTCGCGCGGACGGTTGACTCCTTCGAGCCTTCGCGCCGCGCCGACTTGTGGAGCGGCGTGGGGTTGGCGTGCGCCTACGCGGGCGGGGCCGACCGCGCCGACCTCGGGCGTTTGAGCGAGGCGGCCGGCGGCTTCCGGCCGCAACTGGCGCAGGGCGCGGCCTTCGCCGCCAAGACGCGCGAGCGCGCCGGGAACCCCGCCGCGCACACCGAAACCGCGTGCGCCGTCATCTGCCGCCTCGCGGCGCGCGAGGCCGCCGAGGTCACCGACCTCGCGCTGAGAGATTTGCGCGGCGGAGGCGACCTGCCGTCCTTCGAGGTCTGGCGGCGGCGCATTCAAAACCATCTGGCGCGGGAGGTCGCCGCAGCATGACTTTAAGCGCGCACAGCGTCCGGCCGTACGCCGCACGCCTGCTGGCCGCGGTTCTTCTCATCGGCCTCTACGCCCTCGCGCGTCTGCCCGAGCCGGCCGAGGCCGAACTGTCCGCGCTGGCCTCCGACTTCCGCTTCGCGCAGACGACGCTGCCGGGGCTCGGCGGCGGCGAGCCGCAGCGGAGCGTCCGCGAGGTCAACCCGAGTTTGCGCCGCCTCGACGCGTGGGTCTCGGCGGTCGGGGCGGCCGTCGCCTTAAACGACCTCGACGGCGACGGGCTGCCCAACGACCTCTGCCACGTGGACACGCGGACGGACAAAGTGATCGTCGCGCCGGTGCCCGGCACGCCGCCGCGCTACCGGCCCTTCGCGCTCGATCCCGCGCCGCTCCCCTACGACGCGGCGACGACCGCGCCGATGGGGTGCCTGCCCGGCGACTTCAACGAGGACGGTCTGACCGACCTGCTCACCTACTACTGGGGCCGCACGCCCGTCCTCTTCCTCAGGCGCGGGCCGGGCGGCGCGGCGGCGCTCGGCGCTGACGGCTACGCGCGGCGCGAACTGCTCGACACGGGCGCGCGCTGGTACACGAACGCCGCGACCTCGGCCGACCTCGACGGCGACGGCCACGCCGACCTCGTCATCGGCAACTACTACCCCGACGGCGCGCGCATCCTCGACGCGCGCTCGAACGTCGCCGACCGCATGCAGGATTCGATGTCGCTCTCCTTCACGGGCGGCCCCAGCCACCTGCTGCTCTGGAAGGGCGGGCAGGCGGGCCCGCAGCCGTCGGCGCGCTTCGAGGAGGCGGGGGCGGGGCTCACGACGGAGGTCGCGCGCGGCTGGACGCTCGCGGTCGGCGCGGCCGACCTCGACGGCGACCTGCTCCCCGAACTCTACTTCGCCAACGACTTCGGCCCCGACCGCCTGCTGCGCAACCTCTCGACGCCGGGCCGCCTCCGCTTCCAGCTCCTCGAAGGCCGCCGCACGCTGACGACGCCGAAGTCGAAGGTGCTCGGCCGCGACTCGTTCAAGGGGATGGGCGTGGACTTCGGCGACCTCAACGGCGACGGCTGGCTCGACATCTACGTGAGCAACATCGCCGAGGAGTACGCGCTCGAAGAGAGCCACTTCGTCTACCTGAGCACGGGCCGCGTCGAGGAGATGCGGCGCGGCGTCGCGCCCTACGTCGACCGCAGCGAGCCGCTCGGGCTGTCGCGCAGCGGGTGGGGGTGGGACGCGCGCCTCGCCGACTTCAACAACGACGGCGCGCTCGAAGCCGTGCAGGCCACCGGCTTCCTCAAAGGCTCGGCCAACCACTGGCCCGACCTGCACGAGCTCGCCATGGGGAACGACGGCGCGGTCAGCGACCCGCGGAGCTGGCCCGCGCTGCACGCCGGGGCCGACCTGAGCGGTCACGAACACAACCCCTTCTTCGTCCGCGCCGCCGACGGCCGCTTCCACGACATCGCCGCGCGGCTCGGGATGAGTCAGACCTTCGTCAGCCGCGGCATCGCGACGGCCGACGTGGACGGCGACGGGCGGCTCGACTTCGCGGTCGCCAACCAGTGGGACGCCTCCGTCTTCTACCGCAACGAGGGGGCCGGGGCCGGCGCGTTCCTCGGCCTGCGGCT
>DATMVI010000093.1:0-2050 GCA_035563275.1 Pyrinomonadaceae bacterium | reverse complement strand
CGCCTCCAACGCTCCCTCGCCTCCGTCCCCGAAGAACACTTCCGCGACCTCCGCGCCCGCCTCGACGAAAAACTGAGCGCCGCCGGGCCGGCGCCCGAGTGAGTCAGGCCGCGTTCACTTCGATGTTGCAGACGGCGATGGAGAGTTCGCGGTCGTCCCGGTTGGCGGGGCCGTCGGGGCGGGGGCTCCACGTGCGGGAGGCGCGCAGTTCGAGCCGGTAGTCGCCGGCCGCGTCGAGCCCGGCGGGCACGTCGGCGCGGAGTTCGAGCCAGCCGTGGCGGAAGAGGGAGAGCGAGGCGAGGGGCGCGCCGTTGAGAAGGAGTTCGACGCCGAGGGGGCGCGCGGCGAGGTCGGGGATGTGCGTCGTGAGGTCGAGGCGGACGGAGGCGACGGCGCCGGCGCGGAAGCTGACGCGGCCGCGACGCTTCATCCAGCGCGCGACGGGCGGCAGGACGTTCGGCTCGTACCAGCCGTCGTCGAAGGCGGCGCGCGGGTCGCGGTCGAGGCAGAAGGAGTCGGCGGGTCGCGTGGCGGCGGCCGCGCGGGGCGGCGCGAAGAGGGCGCGGCGGTCGCGGTGCTCGTTGTAGAAGGGGCCGAGCGGCGCGTCCGAGGCTTTGACGAGGACGTAGAGGCCGCCTTTCGGCAGGCGCACGTGGAGGTCGGAGATTTTGCCGAAGACGTAGCCCATCGCCATGTCGAAGGCGCGCCGCTCGGGCGCGGTGAGGCCGCGCAGGTACTCGACGAAGTCGGCCTCGAAGGGCAGCCCGTACTCGTCGGCCTGCTTGACGAACTCGTCGGCCGAGAGGCAGAGCGTGTAGCGCGGCTCCCACGCGACGCGCGCGAAGAAGCGGCGGAAGCGCGCGGCCGTCTCCGGCTCCTCCTCCAGCCCGACGTGGCCGTCCACCTCGACGAAGCGGCGCAACTCGTCCGGCGTCATCTCCTCGTAAGACTTCACGGCGCGCCGGTCGACGGCCTCGACGCCGTGCAGCGTGACGCCGCCGGGCCGCAGCACGCGACGGACTTCGGCGAGCACGGCCTCTTTCTCTTCGGACTCGACGTGGCCGAGCACGTCGAGGCTGGCGACGTAGTCGAAGCTCCGGTCGGGGAAGGGCAGGCGCGAGAGTTCGGCCGAGGCCGTCAGGTCGTAGCCGTTGCGGCGGGCGGCGCGCGCGCACTCGGCCGAGAGGTCTACGCCGACCAGCGTCACGCCCTTGCGCTTCAGGAGCGCGAGCATCCCGGCCCCGCAGCCGAGGTCGAGCACCCGCGAGCCTGCGCGCACGTTGTCGTAGACCCACATCGTCCGCGCGAAGCGGATGTCGAAGCGGTCGAGCGCGCGGAAGTAGCGCGCGTCCAAGACCTCGTCGGACGTGAACTTCGTCCGGTAGAACTCGGCCACGTCCTCGATGCCCGCGCGGCGGTAGATGCTTTCGGACATAAAAACGGTCTGGAGCCCGGGGCCCGGAGCCCGAAGTTTAGAGCGAAGGCGAAGCGTCGGGGGCCGCCCGCCTCCCGTACTTCAGACTCCGGACTCCAGACTCTTTTCTATCCTTTCGACGCGGGCCTCGACGAGGCGGCGGGCGCGGTCGTAGGTGACGGCCGTCTCGGCGGCTTCGAGCGAGAGTTGGCGGAAGCAGACGCGCTGCTCCTCGGCGAGGCGGTCGGCGTGCTGGCGCAGCTCGGCGCGCAGGCCGTCGGGCAGCGAGGCGAGGCGCGCGAGTTCGGCCTCGGCCGCGTCGGCACGCCGGCGCAGCGAGTCGAGTTCGGCGCGCGCTTCCGTTAAGAGGCGTTCGCTCGTCGTTAAGAGGCGTTCGTGCGCCGAGAGCGCGGCCAGCGCGTCGCGCAGGGCGTGGTGGGCGGCCGAGTTGAAGTTGACCTGCTCCCACGTGAACCAGTGGAGCGCGCGCCTGACGAGACGCTTGAGCCAGAGTTCGAGCCGCGCCGCCGCGCCGCGCCGGTAGCTCAAGACCGGCGGCAGGCGCGACCACGCGCGCTCGGTCGTGGCGAGGTTGGCCTCCATGCGCGCCAGCGCCTCGAAGGAAGGCGCGCCGCC
>DATMVI010000092.1:0-6688 GCA_035563275.1 Pyrinomonadaceae bacterium | reverse complement strand
CGGCGGCGGGCGCGGCGGCGGCCGACGGCGGCGGCAGGGTCGCGTCGAGCGCGCCGAGCGTGATCGCCCAGCCCCAGAGCGTGAAGACGAAGGCGAGCGCGAGGCGCAGGCCGAAGACGGCCAACTCGCCCCAAGCGGACTTGAGCGGCGTGCGCGTGAAGATGATGAAGTAGGGCATCAGCGCGAAGACGAGCAGGCCGACGGCGTACACGAGCACCGAGCGCGGCAGGAAGGCGCGCGCCGCGACGCGGTGGTAGCGCCGGGCGGTCGCCTTCAGGCCGTCGCGCGCGACCGACAGCCAGAGGTGCGCCGCGACGAGCGGCAGGACGAAGCCGAGCAGCAGGAGCCACAGCGACGAAGAGAGCGCGTCGGCCCAGTGCAGCGGGTCGGGCGGCACGCCGCGCGCCCCGGCCGTCGCGGCGGCGCGCGCGGCCGACTCGTCCGGCTTCGGCAGGTAGTCTTGCAGCCTGTTCAGAAGGTAGACCAGCCCGACGCCGGCGGCGACGAGCGGCAGGCTGACGACGAGCAGCTTCCAGAAGTCGCGGAGCGCGCGGCCCGCGAGCGCCCGCGCCCCGCGCGCCCCCACGGCGAAGTGCGCGGCCGCCGCCTGAAGGACGAAGAAGAGCAGCGGCGCGAGCAGGAACGTGGCGGCCGAGACGACGAGCTGCCACGTCGTCGCCACGCCGGTCGCGAAGAACCAGTAGACCGACACGAGCAGCGCCGCGTAGAGCAAATGCAGGAGTGCGAGGCCCGCCCACCCGCGCAGCAGGCCGCGCGCGGAGTGGCCGACGGCGGCAAACGTTTCTTTAATCATGCTTCGCTCACTTTGGAGATTTCTGATTTCGGATTTTTGATCGGCGGTCGCCAGTCGTCGGTAAAAACTGACGACCGCCGACTAAATCGAAAATCAAAAACCGCGAGTCAAAAATCACTTGTTGCTGTCGAGAATCGTCAGCTCGTTCGTGGCCGAGTTGGCGCGCGTGTCGGGCTGGTACATCAGCTCGACGCGGGCCGGGGCGGCGCGGAACCGTCCGGGCACCTGAACGCGCATCGCGTACTGGAACTGCGCCGAGCCGTCGAAGTAGTCGAGGAAGAGCGCGGCGCGGTTGTCGCGGAACTCGCGCGCGCTGTACCAGTCGCTCCAGTCCTTCTCCGTGTGCGAGAGGTCTATGCCGCTCACCTCCTCGACCTGCTCGCAGCCGGCCGGGATGGGGTCTTCGACGAGCAGGTAGCGGGCCGGCTCGCCCTCGATGCGCAGGCGCGAGACGATGATGTCGCCCGAGCGCACCTCGCCCGAGAGCGGCTCGACCTGCCAGCCCAGAACGCCGTCCGACTTCTCGACCACGCGCAGGCGCAGGTACTCGCGCGAGAGCTTCAGGGCCGGCACGCCCTGCGCCGGCGTCTGCTCGTCGCTCGTGTGGTGCGTGAGCGAGGCCGAGAGGTAGAGGACGCCCGCGCCGCGCTTGACGACGCGAATCTCGTTGCGCCCCCCGACCTCGCCCCCGCGCCGCCGGACGCTGAAGACCTGCGCGGAAGAAGCGTCGGCCGCGGTCACCTGTCTGGCGAAGATTTGCTCGCCGTTCAGGTAGACCTCGACCGCGTAGTCGGGGTTCAGCTCGTCGCTCGCCCTGACGTAATCGATGAGGCCGTAGACGGCGAAGGCCGTCTCGCGCGTCGAGAGCCAGTGGTGGCCGAAGCGGCGGCTCTTGACGAGCCAGCGCGCGGCCTTCGGCAAGACCTCGCTCTGCGGCGCGAGCCGGGAGAGCGCGCGCACGGCCAGCGCCGTCGCCTCCACGTCCGAGGCGTGGCCGGGCGACGGCCAGTAAGCCTCGGCCGGGCCGGTCTTGGCCGAGCGTTCGAGCTCGGCGGCCACGGTCCGGGCGCGCGCGGCGTCGCCGTCGGCCTGAAGCGTGAGCGCGAGCAGCGCCTGCCCGTAGGCGCCGAGCTTGGCGCGGCGGTTGAAGAGGTCTGCGGCGAAGCGCGGCTCGCCCGCGCCGCCCTGCCGGTACGCGTAGGCCATGAAGGCGCGCGCGTCTTCGCCGAACTCGCCGGCGTCGCCGCCCTCGGCGAGCAGCGAGCGCAGACGCTCGCGCCCCCTCTCCAGCCGCGCCTCGTCCACCTCGTAGCCGGCCGCGCGCGCCTCCGCGAGCCCGTGGACGACGTAGGCCGTCATCCACGCGTCCGTCTGGTCGTCCTTCCACCAGCCCCAGCCGCCGTCCGCGTGCTGGAAGGCGTAGAGGCGGCGCAGACCTTTGTTGACCTTGCGCGCCAGCCCGCCCTCGTCGCGCACCGAGGCGGCCTCGACGTTTTGCAACGCCTGCGCGACGATGACGTTGGGCAGGAACGAGGACATCGTCTGCTCGGTGCAGCCGTAGGGGAAGCTCGTCAGGTAATCGAGCGCGCCGAAGAGCGCGCCGGCGACCGAGGGCGCGACCTCGATGCGGAGGTCGCGCGCGTTCGGGTCGGCGTTGGCCGGGAGGTTGAGGGCGAAGGCGCGCTCGGCCTCGTCCTCGGAGACGACGGCGGACTCGGCGCGCGTCACCTTCAGCCCGCGCGGGACGACGGGGATCGAGGTTTCGAGCGCGTCCGACTCGGCGTCGGTCAAAGCCTTCGCCAGAATCCGCAGCTCGCCGGAGGCCGGCGCGGCGACGCGCCAGTTGAAGCGCTGCTGCCCGCCGGCCGGGATGGTCACGCGCTGCTGCGCCGGGTCGAGCAGCTGCGCGCCGCCGACCTCGATCGAGACCTGCGTGACCTTGTCGGCCTTGAGGTAGTTGTGGACGATGCCGGAGAGCGTGACGGTGTCGCCCGCCGTCAGGAAGCGCGGCGAGGCGACGCGGATGATCACGTCCTTGCGCTCGACGACGCGCGAGACGGCGACGCCGACGCGCGTGTCGGCGGTGACGGCCCGCGCCGTCGCGCGCCACGTCGTCAGGTTGTCGGGCAGCTCGAACCTGACGGTCGCTTTGCCGTCGGCGCCGGTCACGATGGCCGGCTGCCAGAAGGCCGTGTCCTTGAAAATTTTCCGGACGCGGGCGTTGGCCATCTCGGCCTCGCTCTTGAAGTCGGCGAGCTGGTTGGGCCGCCTGCTCCGCGCCAGCTCGACCACCTTCGCGCCGGCGTAGCCGGAGAAGTGGTAGTTGACGGAGAAGGTGGTGTTGACCTGATTGTAGCGGCGGCCGTAGAAGCCGCGGCGGATGTCTTCGACCAGCTCACCCGAAATCTGGTAGATGCTCTCGTCCACGACGCCGAGCGAGACCTCGGCGCCGGCGGCCGGGCTGCCGTCGCCGTTGCGCGCGAGCACGGTGTAAGAGGCCGTCTCGCGCGGCCGGTACTCCTTCTTGTTCGGGATGATTTCGAGGTCGAGCAGCTTGTCGCGGGCCGGCACGACCAGCATCAGCTCCTGCGTGTACATCTCGCCGCGCCTGACGTAGGTGACGTTGAGGAAGACGTTCGGCGCGTGGCGCGGCTCGATGGGCACTTCGAGGTTGACGGCGCGGCCGGGCACGTCGACGCGGCGCGTCGAGAGCACGCCGCCCAGTTCCGTGGTGACGAGCAGGTGCGCGGCGTCGGTCGGGAGCATGGCCGAGACCAGAGCCGTCTCGCCGGGCCGGTAAGACTTCTTGTCGGCGACGAGCTTGATCGCGCCCTCCTCGCCGTAGGAGACGTCGGCCCAGCGGCCCGTGCGATCCGTCACCCAGAGCGAGCCGGCCTCCATCACGACCGCGCGGCCGCGCTCCTCGACCGTGGTCTTGATGCTGACGCTGCCCGGCTGCGCGGCGGCGTAGTCGTAGAAGGCCTCGCCCCGCGCGTCGGTCTGCACGGAGGCCGAGGACAGCTCGCGCTCGCGCACCTCGTAGTCTGAGTACTCGTCGCCGTAGTCGGTCTTCCTGATGACCTTCTCCCAGCGCCGCTCGAAGAAGGTGAGGCGGACGGGGGTCTGGACGGGCCGCCCCTCGCGGTCGTTGGCGGTGACTTTGACGCGCGCCGTGTCGCCCTGATAGTAGACGTAGCGCTCGGCCTCGGCGTAGGCGACGACGTTGCCGCGCACGCCCTTAAAGCTGGTCGAGCCGTCCATCGTGCGGCGCGAGGCGTCCGTGACCTGCGCCTCGACGCGGTACTCGTAGTCCCACGCGTCCTTCGGGTCGGCCTCGGGGATGGGGAAGTCCACGTCGAGCCGGCCCTGCTCGTTGAGGCGGCCCTCGCCCTCCAAGACCATCTCGTCGTCGTAGCCGTAGCCGGAGCCCCCGCCCTCCTCGGCCGTCGGGTCTGCGCCGAACTCGTCCTCGGAGTCTTCGCCCTCGCGCCACCAGCCCCAGCTGCGCGAGCGGAAGACGTAATACTTGACGGCGGCGCGCGCGACCGGGGCGCCGAAGAAGTAGTTGGCCGTGACGGTGAAGCGGGCGCGCTCGCCCGTGTTGAAGTGGGCCTGCGGCGTGGTGACGCGCACCTTGTACTCGGGCTTCTTGTACTCCTCGACGGTGAAGTAGCCGATGGAAGAACCGTCCTCGCTCTCGGCGCGGATGTTGTAGGAGCCGAGCGGGGCCTCCTCCGGCAAATCCAACTCGCCGCTGAAGGTTCCGCGCGAGTTGAGCTGGAGGTCTTGCTCGTAGATGCGCGCGCCGTTCGGGTCTTCGACGGCGACGGTGAGCGAGCCGGCCGCGGGCAGCTTGTAGCCGGCCTCGGTCTGCTCGCGCAGGATGCCTTTGAAGTAGACCTTCTGCTGCGGGCGGTAGACGGGGCGGTCGGTGTAGAGGTAGCTGGTCAGCGCGGCCGAGCCTTCCTCGCCGCCGCCGCCGAAGTAGTACGAGTCGAGGTCGGAGATGGAGAAGTTCTCGCCGGAGGCGGCCATGACGAGGTACGAGTCGCTGACCGGCTCCTCGTCCACCGCCTCGCCGTCTCCGCCCTCCCCGCCCCCCTCGCCCTCGGCCGCCTCCTCTTCCCCCTCCCCGCCCGGCTTCGGCTGCCTGACGGCGAGCTTCAACAAGCCCTGCGCGTCGGTCGTGCCGGCGGCGGCGTCCTGCTTGCCGCGCGCGACGAGGACGCGGACGCCCTCGCGCGGCGCGCCCGTCCGGCGGTCAACGGCGTAGACGTACATCGAGCCGTCGGGCGCGGTCTTCTGCACGGTGAGGATGTCGGTGACGACGACGATGCCGAAGGCGCGCAGATCGCCGCCGACGGCCTCGACCAGATAGACGCCCGGCTCGCGCCGCCCCAAGCTGATGGTGCGCTGGTCGTACACGTCTTCGAGCGGCGGCAACTTCTCGCGCCAACTGCTGACCATCTGATCCGGGTTGAGCAGGGGCACGCGCGCGTAGTCGGCGACCGAGAGCGGCGTGCGGTTGCTGGTGTCGTCCTCGTCGGTCTGGCGGAAGCGCTCGTTGAAGCCCTTGCGCGCGGAGTTGGCCGTCTGCGCGCGGACGTAGCGCTTGATGGCGCCGTAGACGAGGCTCTTGAAGCGGCGGAGCTTTTCGAGGAAGTCGGGCTTGCGCTCGATGGACTTGCCGACCTCGGCCTGCTCGTCCTCGCCGACCTGATGCGGGTTGTCGAGCTGGCGGAAGAATTTGACCGGGTCTTTGACGCGGTAGACGCGGAAGTCGAGGCTGTCGAGGCCGCGGTAGTTGACCGAGAGCCGCGCGCGGTCGGTCGTCGCCCACGTGCGCCCCGTGTGGAGCGAGAAGAAGGGCTTGGCGTGCTCGTCGGGCGGCGTCACGGTGCGCTCGGGCAGCACGTCGGGCGCGGTCTGGGCCGCGAAGCGGTGGCCCGTCTTCACGCGCAGCACCACGAAGGCGGCGACGAGCAGCACGGCGGCGACGTAAACGGCGGCGGCGGTCAGTGTGCGACGTGACATAGGCGCTCCGAAGGAGTAGACGGCAGACAGTAGTCAGTAGACAGCAGGCTCCGCGCCGTGGATGCTGACGCGGCCATGACCACCTCACGATTCATAAAGGTCTCTCTGCCGCCACCGCCTACTTGAGTATCTTCAGCCGGTAGAAGCCGAGGAAGTTGCGGTTCGAGGCGAGCGGCCGCCAGCGCGGGTCGGGGTGGCGGTCGAGCAGGGAGAGGCGCACCTTGCGGACTTCGCCGGGGTCTGCGGGCGAAGAGCCGGTGTGGTAAACGACCCAGTCGCCGGCGCCGTCCGCATCGACGCGCGCCGGCCCGAGGAAGAGCATGACGTGGAACGGGTACTGCTGCGCCCACGGCTGGCGGAAGAAGAGCAGGTCGCCGGGTTCGGCCCGGTCGCGGTCGCGGCCGACGAACTCGGAGTTGAACTCCTTGAGCGTGCGCGCGTCGGCGTACTCGGAGAAGCGGCCCTCGTCCAAGTCGGCTTTGCCGAACGCGCCGGGGGCCGTGCGGAAAAGTTTCTCGCCGAGCGGGCCGCGTCCCAGCGTGTAAGCGCGCACGTCGGCCGCGAGCGGCTCGTAGCCCGCGCCCATCCTCTGGAACCACGCGCGGTCGTGCGCGCGCAGCGCCTCGCGCCACGCGAAGCGGACGAGGCCGGCGCAGTCCCTCTGGCCCTCGTTCCACTCGGGGCTGGGCGCGTAGAACTGCATCTCGGCCAGCCCGGTGAACCAGCGGCGGAAGTTTTCGCGGTCGGAGAAGGCGCGCAGCTCGGCGGGGTCGGGGATGCCGTCGCGGTCGGAGTCGGCGGGCGCGGCGGCGTCGGCCGCGGCGGGGCGCGACGCCTCGC
>DATMVI010000091.1:0-8226 GCA_035563275.1 Pyrinomonadaceae bacterium | reverse complement strand
AGCCCCTCGCGGAAGAAGTTGGCGGAGGTGACGACCAGCTCGGCGCGACCGAGGCGCTGGAGGAACAGGCCGCGCAGGGAGGCGCGCACCGAGTCGCCCACGAGCAGGGCGCCGGCCAGCACCGCGACGGCCACGGCCACGCCCGCCACCACGGCCAGATTCGTCCGCCAGTGGTAAACCAGCCCGCGCCTGACGAGGAGGAGTGTGTTCATGGGTAGAAGGGTGACCGGCACCGGGGTAAAGCGAGCGGCCTTTCCCCGTCGCCCGCCGCCCGGCGCCTACGTCTTTTCCAGTTGCCGGTCGGTGAGCCGGTAGCGGAGGGGGAAGCGCGCGCCCAGCTCGGCGCTGTGCGTGACGACGACGAGGACGGTCTCTTGGCGCCGGTGCAGCTCCAGAAGGAGCGAGGCGACCGTCTCGGCCGACTTCTGGTCGAGGTTGCCGGTCGGCTCGTCGCACAGCAGCAGCGTCGGCCGCATGACGAGCGCGCGCGCGAGCGCGGCCCGTTGCTTCTCGCCGCCCGAAAGCTCGGCCGGGCGGTGGTGCGTGCGCGCGCCCAGCCCCACCTGTTCGAGCAGCGCGCGCGCCCGCTCGGCCGCGTCGCCGTCCGCCCCGCGCGAGACGAGCGTCGGGGCCAGCACGTTCTCGATGACCGAGCACTGCGGGAGCAGGCAGTGATCCTGAAAGACGAAGCCGACCTGCTTGTTCCTGAACTCGGCCAGTTCCCTCTCGCCGAGCGCGAAAGGGTCTTGGCCGTCGAGCGTGACCCGCCCCGCGGTCGGCGGCTCCAAAGCCCCGACGACGTAGAGCAGCGTGCTCTTGCCCGACCCCGAAGGCCCCATGATCGAGGCCGCGTCGCCGCGCCTGAGCGTCAGCGAAACGTCCGACAGAATCGGCAGAGCCCCCTGCGGCGTCCGGTACTCCTTCGACAGATGGCTGACTTCGAGCAACCCGACCTCCGTTAGAAAACGGCGAATGCGGGACGCCGGATGATGAACGTGACGAGGCCGGCCCGGCTCAATTCATCACCCGCCATCCCGCGTTCGCCATTTCTTTATCACGCCGCGCCGATGCCGGCGGCGTCGCGCGCTGGCTTCGCTGCGCCGCTTAACTGGCCCGCGTAAACTTCGAGGGCGCGTTCGGCCATGCGGGCGACGGTGTAGTGCTCGCGGACGGCGGCGGAGCCGCGCGCGCCGAGCTCTTCGTTGAGGGCGGCGTCTTCGGCGAGGCGCGCGAGGCCGTCGGCCAGACTCGCGGCGTCGTCCGGCTCGACGAGCAGGCCGCCGCCCGTGCGCTCGACGATTTCGGTGAACCCGCCGCGCCGCGGCTGGACGACGGGCACGCCGCAGGCCATCGCTTCGAGCAGGAAGAGGCCCTTCGGCTCGTCGTAGGTCGCCGGGACGGAGAGCACGTCGAGGCCGCGCAGGAACTCCGCCTTGCCCTCGCGGTCGAGCGCGCCGCGGTACCGGAACTCGCCGGCCAGCCCCCACTCGCGCATCTTCCTCTCGATCTGCTTCAGGTACCCTTCGTGCTCGGGGCCGAGGTAGCCGGCCGCCTCAAGCCGCGCCCCGCCCGCGCGCCCGCTCTCGCGCAGGAGCCTGAAGGCTTCGGCCAGAAGGTGCAGCCCCTTCTCGGGCGCGACGCGCGCGAAGTAGCCGACGGTGAAGGGCCGGCCCGCCGGCCGCGGGGGCCGCGCCTCGAAGCCCTGCGGGTTGATGCCGAGCGGGACGACGCGAATCTTCTCCGCGGGGATGCCGAGGTAGCCGGGCATGAAGCGCGCGTAGTAGTCGCTGACCGAGACGAAGCAGTCCACGTCTTTGACCTGCCCGCGGATGAGCCCGAGCGACTCGGCGCGGTAGGGCTCGGGCAGGCCTTCGAGGAAGAGGTCTTCGCCCTGAAGCGTGCAGCAGACGGGGAGCCCGAGCGCCTCTTTAATCGGCCGCGCCAGCCCGATGAGCAGCGTGTAGGGGAGGCTCACCAAGTCGAAGGGCGGCTCGTGGCGGAGCCAGTCGAGCATCTTGCCGAGTTCCTTCCGCTGGTTGCCGTCCTCGCCCCTGAGCATCGAGACGGTCATCTCGCCGAGGAACTTCGGGCTGGTGGCAATCGAGCGGCGGGCGGCGAGCTTCAGGGCGAGCGGCGAGTCCCAGAGGCGGTCGAGCCAGCGCGGCGTCCTGCGGAAGAGGGCCGAGTGCTGTTCGAGGTAGACGCTGATGCCGCCGAAGAAGACGCGGCCGCGGCTCACGTTCGGCTCGTCCGTCAGCGTCGGCGTGTACATCGGCAGCAGCGCCACGTCGTGCCCGCGCCGGATCATCTCCGCCGCCAGCGCGTTGTCGCGCAGACAACTCCCGCAGTACATCTGCGCCGCCCCGGCCGTGATGTAGAGGATACGCATAAAGGAGTAGACAGTAGTCAGTAGTCAGTAGAAAAGCCTTCGCTTGCGAACCTTAACGATGACAACGTCAGCAGAGTTCACGCGGAGCGCTACTGACTACTGACTACTGTCTACTGCCTTCTGAAACGCCCTCCGCGCGTAGAGGTGCTCGAAGAGGTTGCCTTCGTGCGGCTGATCCCACGCGATCTGCATCGTGGAGACGGGGCCGACGTTGAGGCGGTCTACGAGCGGCGAGGAGACGAGGCGGTTGACGAGATCGTCGTCCCCGGTGATGGCCGTTACGACGAGGCTCGGGCCGAGGGCTTCGGGCAGGTCTTCGTCGCGGACTTCGACGACGCTGGCGAAGGGGAACAGGAACTCGCGGTTCGCGAGCGGGTGCTCCGGCCCGCAGCGCACGACCGTCGGCAGGAGGTAGGCGCAGCCCTCGAAGCGCGCCAGCCGTTCGGGGCCGCGCGCCGCGGCCGACACGTCGCGCGCGCCCGGCTCGGAATGGAGCAGCCCTTCGATCATCGCGTCGATGCGCTCGGCGACGCGCGGGTCGGCGAAGGGGGCGAGCGTCGCCCGCTCGTCCTCGGCCGGGCGCGGGACGATTGCCGACAGCCTCTCGGCCAGCGCCTCGGCGATCTCGTCGGCGTGGCGCGTGACCCAGACGCCCGAGGCGTTGACGCACGAGCGGCCGCCGTTCTCGGCGATGGAAGAGACCATCACGTCGAGGTGCTTCTCCCACTCGTCCACGCAGTCGTCACCGATGACGACCTTGCTCATGCCGGGGCCGTGAATCTCGACACGCGGGTCGTCCTTCCACGCGGAGGTCGTCGAGGCGTCGCCGAAGACCATGCCGCGCCCCGTGCGGCGCAGGATTTCGCCCGCGCCCGCGTGGTCGGTCGGGTAGTAGCAGAAAGCCTCGGCGGGGACGCCGGCCCTGACGAAAGCCTGAATGATTCTGTAAGGCGTCCACGGCTCGGCCGCGCCGGGCTTGAGGACGAGCGGCGTCTTCAGGGGCACGGCCGGAACCCACAGGGCGTGGACGCCGGGCGAGTTCGAGGGGAGCACGACGCCGAGCGAGTCGCCGCGCGGGAAGAAGCTGACGGCGTGGCCGGCGAGCGTGCCGAAGCCGCGGTCGAGCACCGAGAGGTCGAGGCCGCGCGTCAGCCCGCCGAGCACGTTCGACATCTCGGTCAGCACGCCGTGAACCCGCCGCATGTTGCGGCGCGCGAGCGCGTGCGGCAGCCCCGTCGTCGCCGACACCTGCCGCACGTAATCCTCCGGCGTCTGCCCCGCGTCCCCGAGCGGCAGCGAGACTTCGATGAAATGGCCCGCCGCGCGGGCGCACATCTCAAGCAACTCCGCCGACGTGAACCGTTGCAGCGCGCGCCGCCCCGCCGACAAGTCGCGCAGGTCGCGCCGGATCAGCCCGACGTTCGCCTGACTGATCTCGACGAACGGCTCGCCCGTCCGGTGATGCGCCGCCCGCGCCACGTCCAGACTCCGGTACGGCTCGCCCTTGCGCAGGATGGGGATGTGAAGCATAAGCAAGTAGACAGTAGTCAGTAGCCGGTAGTCAGTAGAAAAGCCTTCGCCAACGAATCCTCTGTGTGTCAGCGTCAGCGGCCGTAGTGCGGAGCCTACTGACTACTGACTACTGTCTACTGACTACTCTTTCAGTAGACTCCTTCGACCACGCCCGCCTGTAGTTTCGAGAAGGGGCGGACGTTGCGGACGCCGTCCCACGGGTAAAGGTCTGTGGGCGGCTCGCGCTCGGCCTCGTCGCGTTCGAGGAAGCGGGGCATGAAGAACTCCTTGGTCAGCGTCGTCAGGCGGACGCGGCCCGTCTCGCCGTGGCCGACGACGCGCGAGGGCTCTTCGGGGTCGACGACCTCGATCATGGCGCGCGGCAGCGGCGGGTAGTAGATGATGTCGAAGGGGTCGCCCGCCCGCCGCGGCTTGTGGACGGCGAGGCCCATCAGGGTGTTCCCGTAGGTCGGGGCGAAGTAGGCGCCCTCCATCAACTCCTCGACGGCGAAGCGGTGGAACTGCGGCGTCATCTCCGTGCCGCCGCAGAAGACGCCCGTGATGCCCGCCTTCTTCAGAGAGATTTTCTCGCAGAGCGCTTCCAGCAGCTTCGGCGTCGTGAACAGGCAGCGAACGTTCGGGTGCGCGCGCAGCAGAGTCAGCCCCTGCTCGACGACGTGCTGCTTGTAGAGTTCGGCGTCGCGCGCGCGGCCCATCTTGAGAAGCTTGATGACCCAGCGCGGGTCGAGATCGACGCCGAAGCAGATGCCGCCGCGGTGCTGCGCGAGGTGCTCGACGGCGAGGCGCAGCCGCCGCGGCCCCGACGGGCCGAGCATCAGCCAGTCCGCGCCCTTCGGGAAGAACTCGTCGGGCAGCGTGTCGCTGAACAGCTCGTAATCCACGCGGAAGTCCTCGACGTTGATGCGCGACTTCGGGACGCCGGTCGAGCCGCCGGTCTCGAAGACGTAGACGGGGCGGTCGGCCAAGCCCTTCGGCACCCAGCGGCGCACGGGGCCGCCGCGCAGCCACTCGTCCTGAAAGAAGCCGAAGCGGTCGAGGTCGTCGTAAGTCTGCACGTCGCGCCGCGGGTCGAAGTCGAGGCGGGCGGCCTGTTCGAGCCAGAAGGGGCAGCCGGTGGCGGGGTCGAAGTGCCACGCGACGACCTCGCGCACCCACGCGTCGAGGCGCTCGCGCGCCTCCCTCTGAAGAGTCTCGGGGGTCGATTCTTTCGCAACCATGATGAGATCGGAGATTACCCGGCCGAAGTCTCGGAGCACAAACATTAAACGGAAGACCGGGCGGGAGGGTTTTGTAAAATGTTCTTTACAAGTAGACAGTAGCCAGTAGTCAGTAGTCAGCAGGCGCTCCGCTCCGCGCCGGCCGACGCTGACAGGCTGACGATTCCGGCTGTCTTCCTACTGGCTACTGTCTACTGTCTACTGTCTACTCCCATTCATTTCCCCTGCGGCGCGCTCTCGGTCGTGGGCGGGTCGAGGCGGTAGCGGAGGAAGGCACCGACGCCGCCGACCTCGGCCAGAAGCGCCGGGTCTTCGACGAAGGTGATGCGGGCCGAGGTCTGCTGCGCGCGCGTCACGAGGTCGTCGGCGACGGCGAGCGAGTCGGCTTCTAGTTCGGCGACCGCGCCGTCGATGCCGGCCACGACCGGCTCCGGCACTTCTTCGAGCGTGTCGGAGAGGATGGCCACGTCCTCGGCGTCGCCCTCGATGTGCTGCTGGCGCGCGGTGACGACCAGCTCCTCGACCTGCCCCATCGAGAGCGCTTCGAGTGTGTCCTGCGAGCCGACGACCGCGAGGCCGCCCGCGCGGTACTCGTTCAGAAGTCGCTCGACCTTCTCGGCGTCCGTCTGCGCGTCGTGCTCGCGCATGGCCTCCATCGACTCGGCGAGGATTTCGTGCTCGGGCGCGTCGATGGCGAGCGAGAGCACGTCCACGATCTTCTCCTCGACGGCCTTCGGGAACTCGGCCTTCAGGAGCGGGATGATCTGCTCGTCGCCAGCGAGGATGATGTGCTCGACGTTGTCCTCGCGCACGATCCGCTCCAGCACGTCCGAGAGCTCCTTCGCGTGCTGCTGGTGGTAGTTGTCCATGTGGCGCTGGTAGCGCGACTGCGCCCAGCCGCCGGCCTGCGACCGCCGCGTCTTGACGTTGACGACCTCGTCGCGGTCGACGGCCTTGCCGCGCGCGAAGACGAAGAGGCGGGCGCGGTTGGTGTCGGCGACGAGCACGGCGTAGCGCGGGTACTGGTCGAGCAGGCGCGCCAGCGGGTAGAGGTGCGGCTGGTTGTAGATGTAGAGCCGGTGGTGCTCGACGGGCGCTTCGAGCTGGACGGCCTGAAAGAAGTCTTCGGCCCCGGCGCAGGCGAAGACGGCGACGCCCTGCGTCTCCGCCCGCAGTTCCGCGTCGAGGTACTCCCTGATCCTCTCGGCGTCGCGCTCGAAGCTCTGGCGCGCGGGGCTGCTCGCCGGGAACGTCTTGGCGCGCTCGCCGAACTCCTTACGCAGGAAGCGGTCGAAGTCCTTCCGCCCGTGCTCGTTGGCCTGCGCGTTCAGGTACAGGCTGATGAACGGCAGCTCGACCGGCTCGAACTCCGCCAGCGTCCCCAAAATCTGCTCCAACGTGTTGCTCTCGGCTGCGCCACTCTGTGACATCGCGTCTCCAGTCCCCTTTCAATCAACTCGAAGATAATTCCCCTGAGTGCGGCCGGCGCCCGCGCCGGGCGACGCCGGACGGGCGCGAGGCCGGCCCTCGTGGCCGCGCCCGGCAGCAAGCTCATTCAGGGGGAAAACCGTGCGGGGATATTAGCACGCGGCCGACGCGCGCTCCAATTCTGGCGGGCGCGGAGGCGGAACGCTGCGAGGAACTCGAACCGGGGCCGGAGACGTACAGACCTCAGCCGAGCAGGCCGCGGAACTTCGCCGCGCTCGCCGCGTGGCCGGGGAAGATTTTCCGGAGGTCGGCGTGGCCTAAATGTTTGGTGGCGACTTCGCCGAAGATGTCTCGGAAGTCCGTGGTCAGCGCGAGGTCGCGCCCCTCGTGGAGTCGGTCTTCGCCGAGGCCGGGCCAGTCCCCGTAAACTTTGCCGCCGCGCACCGCGCCGCCGACGACGAGGACGGCGTTGGCGTGGCCGTGGTCGGTTCCGCCCGTGCCGTTCTGGCGGGCGGTGCGGCCGAACTCGGACATCGTGAGGACAACCACGTCGCGCATCCGCTCGGGGCCGAGGTCAACGGTCAGGGCCTTGATGCCTTCGGCGAACTGCGCGAGCAGCGCGGCGAGCTGGCCGCGGGCGCCGCCCTGCGCGCGGTGCGTGTCCCAGCCGCCCATCTCGGTGAAGGCCACTTCCAACCCGACGCCGGCCTTGATGAGTTGCGCGATCTGCACGAGCGCCTCGCCGTAGCGGCCGCGCGGGTAGCGCGCGCCGTTCTCGGGCCGGTACTGCTGCGGGTTGACCTGCTTAAGAAAGCGGACGGCCTCGAACGTCTCCTTGCCCGTCCCGCGCAGGGCCTCGCTCGCGCTCTGCTCGTAGATGTCTTCAAAGCCGCCCTCGACGCGCGGCGATTGCGCGCCCGCGCGGACGCGGAAGTCCGCGAGGTTCTGGATGGCGAGCGCCGGCGCGCGGCCGTAGAGCGAGCGCGGCAGGTTCTGCGTCATCGAGACGGCGCGGAACGGCGAAGCCTTCGGCGCGGGCCGCGCCTGAAGGTAGCGGTTGAGCCAGCCGTCGGGCGTGGACTTGCGGCCGGGCGTGCCCGACTCCATGTAGTCCTGCGCGTCGAAGTGCGAGCGCGTGCTGTCGGGCGACCCCGCGGCGTGGACGACGGCCAGACGCTTCTCGTCCCACAAAGACTTGAGCGCCGACATCGAAGGGTGCAGGCCGAAGAAGCCGTCGAGGTCTACGGCCGCCTCGCCGCGCGCGCCGTCGCGGGGCCGCGCGATGGCGATCTGCGGGCGCAGCTCGTAATACTTCTGCTCGCCGTGCGGCACGATCATGTTGAGGCCGTCCACCGCGCCCCGCTGGAAGATGGTGATGAGCGTCTTGCGCCGCCCCGTCGTCGCGACCGAAAGCCCCTCGGCCAGCACGGCCCTCGTCAGAAACGACGGCGCCCCGCCCGCCAGCCCGAAGCTCGCCAGCGCCACCCCGCCCCGCCTCAGAAAAAACCTTCGACTCTCGTTCATCACCAACCTCGAAAACAGTCCGCAGTCCGGAGCCTGAAGTCCGGGGTCAGAAGCAGGAAGCCTGTTTTTTGACTTCAGACCCGGACTGTTTTTATTGCCTCTGGAATTCCGGCGAGCCGATGACGAGCGCGGCGA
>DATMVI010000090.1:0-5131 GCA_035563275.1 Pyrinomonadaceae bacterium | reverse complement strand
GGCGCGGTCAGCCGCGACGAGGTAGTGATCTTCGAGGTGATGACGGGCGCGCTCGACCGCGCGTGGTGGGCCGCCTACCGCGGCGAGCTGGAGCGCCGCTTCCGGCAGGAGAAGCTGGTCGTCCGCGCCACCGCGTTCGAGGTCCTGTAGAGCGGGAGCTGGGTTAAAAACGACCTTCGTCTTTGACCCGGCACCCGATTGGAGGGGGGATGGCGGGCGGGCACGTCGTGTTGCTGGGCGATTCGGTCTTCGACAACGCGGCTTACGTCGCGGGCGGCCCCGACGTGTTGGCGCAACTGCGCGCGCTCCTGCCCGGAGGGTGGCGGGCGACGCTGCGGGCCGTAGACGGGAGCGTCACGTCGGGCGTGGCCCGCCAACTGCGCGCGCTGCCCCCTGACGCGACGCACCTCGTCGTCAGCGCCGGCGGCAACGACGCCCTCGGCCACTCGGGGCTGCTCGAAGAGCGCGCCGGTTCGATGGCCGGCGCGCTGGGCCGCCTCGCCCGCGCGGCGGGGCAGTTCGAGCGCGACTACCGCGCGATGCTCGGCGAGGTTTCGGGCGCGCGCCTGCCGGCGGCCGTCTGCACCGTCTACTACCCGCGCTTCCCAGACCCCTCGCTGCAAAGCCTCGCCGTCACCGCGCTCGCCCACTTCAACGACGCCATCCTGCGCGCGGCCTTCGCCCGAGGGCTTCCGGTCGTAGACCTCCGGCTCGTCTGCGACTCGGACGACGACTACGCCAACCCCATCGAGCCCTCCGTCCGCGGCGGCGAGAAGATCGCGCGCGCCCTCGCCGGCCTCCTCGCCGGGCACGACTTCGCGCGCCGCCGGACTGAAGTGTTCACGAATTGAACGCGACGGGAGGAACAACGAACGTGAGGAACGAGGGACGGGAGCGGGCGGGCCGGGCGGCGGCGCTGCTCGTTTGTCTTTGCCTGTGGCAGGCGGCGGCCTCCGTGCCGCGCGCGGCGGGGGCCGCCGACGCGCTCGACGCGTGGGTCGGCGAGTACGCCTTCGACGAGGACGGCGGGAAGACGGCGGGCGGGTCGGCGATCTTCGTCGTCCACCAGCTCACCGTGACCCGCGAGGGCGACGCGCTCAAGGCGCGGCTGGAGAGCAACGGCTACCAGACCTATGCCGCCTTCGAGTGCGACGCGCGCGTCGAGCGCGGCCGCCTCAAAATCTTCTTCGTGCGACACGCCGACGAGAACGTCTTCCTCCGCGGCGACTACCGGAGGGGCGACCTGCTGCTCACGCTCGCCCGCGCCGGCGCGGGCCGCCGCGCCCGGCTCGTCACCCACTTCGCCAAGTTCCGCCCGCAGTTCGGCCGCCCCCGTCAGGGGCGCGTCTACTTCAGGAGAGTAGACAGCAGACAGTAGTCGGTAGACGGTAGGCTCCGCCCGACGCAAGCCGCGGCCGCCGGCGGGACAGTTCGCCGTCGAAGCTCTCCCTGCCGACTACTGACTATTGTCTACTGTCTACTTCTGCTATGATGTCGGCACCCAACGAGAGCGCCGGTGTCCACGTCAAAGAATTGAGCTGTCCCCCGCCGGACTGCCGCGCCGCCGAGCCAAAGATTCAGAAGGAGGAGAGAGTGATGGCAACTGCCGCCGCCGCCGACGCCGCCGCGGGCCACGACGTGAAGACCCACCCGAAGGGGCTGTACGTGCTCTTCGCCACCGAGATGTGGGAGCGCTTCAGCTTCTACTCGATGCTCGCCATGTTCGCGCTCTACATGCGCGACACCACGGGGCAGGGCTTCGCATGGTCGGTGGACGACACGCAGGCGCTCGTCTCGAACTACCTGATGTTCGTCTACGCCAGCCCGCTCATCGGCGGCTGGATCGCTGACAAGAAGCTCGGCTACCGCAAGTCGGTCATGCTCGGCGGCCTCTTCTTCATGGCCGGCCACCTCCTGCTCTCCTTCCGCTCCATCGGCATCGTTTACCTCGCGCTCTCCTGCCTCGTCGTCGGCAACGGCTTCTTCAAGCCGAACGTCTCGGCGATGGTCGGGAACCTCTACCCGGAGGGCAGCCACCTCAAGGATCGCGCCTACAGCATCTTCTACATGGGCATCAACGTCGGCGCCTTCCTCGCGCCCGTCGTGATGGAGCTCGTGCAGAGCCGCTTCGGCTACCACCCGGCCTTCGCCGTCGCGGCCGGCGGCATGCTCATCTCGGTGTTCATCCTGTGGCGGATGAAGCGGCACGTCGAGGCGGCCGACACGCCCCGCCATCAGGGGGTGGCGGCGGCGAAGGCGGGGGCGAAGACGGCGGCCAACACGGCGGCCGTCACCGTCGACGCGCCCCCGGCCTCGGTCAGCCAGCAGAACGCCATCGACGCCGTGCCCGACTGGAAGCGGGTCGGCGCCCTCGTCGTCATCTTCCTCATCGTCATCGTCTTCTGGATGGTCTTCCACCAGAACTCGACGACCATCACCTACTGGGGCGACGAGAACACGGACTGGCAGGTCTCGGGCATCATCTCGAACTCGATCAACCCCGGCTGGGTGCTTCTGCTCACCTTCCCGCTCGTCTGGTTCTGGGGCTGGCTCGACAAGCGCGGGCTGGAGCCCTCGACGCCGACCAAGATGGTCATCGGCATGGTGATGACCTCGCTCGCCTTCTTCGTCTTCTTCATCGCGGCCAAGATGGGCGAGGCGTCGCTCGCGCCGGGCGCGGACCCTTACGCCTACAAGATGTCGCCGCTCTGGCTGCTCGGGGCCTACGGCGTGCTCACGCTGGGCGAACTGATGCTCTCGCCGATGGGCCTCTCGCTCGTCTCGAAGGTCGCGCCCGTGAGGATGCGCGGGCTGATGATGGGCGGGTGGTTCGTCGCCACGGCCATCGGCAACAAGCTGACGCAGATCGGCCAGCTCTGGGACGACTGGCTGCACTCGACCTTCTGGATTTTCCTGAGCGTCTGCGCGCTGGTCATGGCCGGCGTGCTCCTCATCCTCCTGCGGCCTTTGAAGAAGGCCATGCCGGGGGTGTGAAGAAAAGCGGGTAGGCGGTAGACAGTAGTCAGTAGCCAGTAGGCTCCGCACGCCGGACGCCGACGCTGACACGCCGGCGACTGCGCGGCGAAGGTTTTCTACCGACTACTGTCTACCGCCTGCCGCCTACTGCCTTATGAGAAGACTCCTTTCCCTCGCGTTACTCTTCGCCCTGCTTCCCCCCGTCGCGCGCGCCGACGAGGGGATGTGGACGTTCGACAACCCGCCGCTGAAAATCTGGAAGGAGCGCTACAACTTCGAGCCTTCGGCGGCGTGGCTGGAGCGCGCGCGCCTCGCCTCCGTGCGGCTCGCCGAGGTGGGGACGGCGACGGGCGGCGGCAGCGGCGTCTTCGTCTCGCCCGACGGCCTCGTCGCCACCAACCAGCACGTCGGGTCGGGCCAGCTGGCCAAGCTCTCGACCAAGGAGCGCGACCTCGTGCGCGACGGCTTCTACGCGCGCGCCCGCGGCGAGGAGCTGAGGTGCCCCGACTACGAGGCCAGCGTGCTCGTCTCCTACGAGGACGTGACGCGGCGCGTGCAGGGCGCGGCGCGCGCCGGGGCTTCGGCCGCCGAGGCCGCCGCGCAGCGCCGCGCCGAGTCGGCCGCCATCGAGCGCGAGTCGGACGAGCGGACGGGCCTGCGCTCGCAGGTCGTGACGCTCTACAGCGGCGGCGAATACTGGCTCTACCGCTACAAGAAGTACACGGACGTGCGGCTCGTCTTCGCGCCCGAGGAGCAGGCCGCCTTCTTCGGCGGCGACTACGACAACTTCACCTACCCGCGCTACAACCTCGACGTGACCTTCTTCCGCGTCTACGAGAACGACCGGCCCGCGCGCACCGACAACTTCCTCAGGTGGTCGCCGGCGGGCGCCGCCGAGGGCGAGTTCGTCTTCGTCTCCGGCTTCCCCGGCTCGACCAACCGCCTGCTCACGCTCGCGCAGCTCCGGTACCAGCGCGAGGTGGGCAACCCCGCCCAGATGCGGGTCTGGTCTTCGAGGCGCGACGCGCTGGCGCGCTTCGCCGCGCGCGGGCCGGAGGAGGCGCGACGCGCGCAGCCGGCCCGCCGCTCGTTGGAGAACTCGATCAAGCGCCTCGTAGGGCAGCAGGAGGGTTTGCAGAACCCGCGCTCGTTCGCGCGCAAGGCGGCCGAGGAGAAGGCGCTGCGCGACGCGGTGGCCGCCCGCCCCGAGTGGCAGAGGGCTTACGGCGGTGCGTGGGCCGAGATCGAGGCGGCCTACAAAGAGCTGCCGCGCATGGCGGGCCGTCTGGCCTTCACGACGCTCACGCCCTCGCGGCTCGGCGCCATCGCCTCGAACCTCGTCCGCCACGCCGAGGAGACGGCGAAGCCCAGCGACCAGCGGCTCGAAGAGTTCCGCGACAACCGCCTCGCCGCCTTCCGCCTCAGCTTACTTTCGCCCGCCCCCGTCTACGCCGACCTCGAAGAGGCGGTGCTGGCCGCGTGGTTCGCCGAGGCGCGCGCGGCGCTCGGCGCGGAAGACCCGTTCGTGCGCGCGGCGCTCGGCGGCGGGACGCCCGAGGAGGCCGCGCGCAGACTCGTCGCGGGCACGAAGCTGGCCGACGTGGCCGCGCGCCGGGGCTTGCTCGAAGGCGGTGCCGCGGCCGTCGCCAAATCCGACGACCCGCTCATCGTTCTCGCGCGCGCCGTCGAGCCGATCTACCGCGAGCTGCGCGCGTGGGAGGAGTCGAGCGTCAAGAGCGTCGAGACGGGCGCGGGGCAGCGCATCGCCGGGGCGCGCTTCGCCGTCTACGGCAAGACCGTCTACCCGGACGCGACCGGGACTCTGCGCCTCAGCTTCGGGACGGTGAAGGGCTACGAGGAGGATACGACGCTGGTGCCCTTCCGGACGACCTTCCACGGCCTCTACGACCGCGCCGCGGGCTTCGCCGAGCGCCCGCCCTACGACCTGCCCGCGCGCTTCAAAGAGCGCAAGGCGGCGCTGGAGCTTTCGACGCCCTTCAACTTCGTCTACACGGCCGACACCATCGGCGGCAACTCCGGCAGCCCCGTCCTCAACCGCGACGCGGAAGTCGTCGGCCTCAACTTCGACAGCAACATCCAGAAGCTGCCGAACCGCTACTGGTACGTGGACGAGTCGGAGGGCGGGCGTGCCGTC
>DATMVI010000089.1:0-2303 GCA_035563275.1 Pyrinomonadaceae bacterium | reverse complement strand
CGAGACCGGCGCGGCGACGTAGAAGGGGATCGAGTGCTGGCGCGCGAGCACCGCCACCATGTAGGTGCCGATCTTGTTGGCCGTGTCACCGTTGGCGGCGATGCGGTCGGCCCCGACGACGACGGCGTCCACCTGTCCGCCCTTCATCACGTGGCCGGCCATGTTGTCCGTGATGACGGTGACGGGGATGTCGTCCTTGTGCAGCTCCCAGGCCGTGAGGCGCGCGCCCTGGAGGAAGGGGCGCGTCTCGTCGGCGATGACGGCGACGCGCTTGCCCATGTCGCGCGCGCCGCGCACCACGCCGAGGGCGGTGCCGTAGTCGCCGGCGGTGGCGAGCGCGCCGGCGTTGCAGTGCGTCAGCACCGTCGCCCCGTCCGGCAGCAGCTCGCCGCCGAAGCGGCCGAGCCGGCGGTTCGACTCGATGTCCTCGCGGCAGATGGCCTGCGCCTCCCCGACGAGCGCGGCCTTGACCGCGTCCACGTCGCCCCCCGCGGCCTTCTCGCGGCGGAAGCGGTCGCGCATCCGCTCGATGGCCCAGAAGAGGTTGACGGCCGTCGGCCGCGTGCCGCTCATCATCTCGCAGAAGTAGTCGAAGTCGCCTTCGAGGTCGGCGACCGACGAGACGGCCGACTGCTTCGAAGAGAGGGCGATGCCCATCGCGGCCGAGACGCCGATGGCCGGCGCGCCGCGCACGACCATCTGCCTGATGGCCTCGGCCACCTCCTCGCAGGAGCGCAGCATCAGGTACTTCTCCTCCGTGGGCAGGAGGCGCTGGTCGATCATGCGCACGCCCGCGTCCGTCCACTCGACGGTCTTAATCATGTCGGAACAACTCCCCTTGTGCGGCGAGAAAATTGGTTGAAGACGGAGGCATCTTACGGGACTGTCGGAGCGGCAGGCAAACGGGCGGGGCGGCCGGGGGGCGGGGGGCGCGGGATGAGAAAGCGCGCCGCCTTTCCCATGCCGCAAACCCCCGCCCCCCCGACCCGCGACCCCGTCAGTGGTTGTCGTGGTGGAGGTCGGCCCTCGTCAGGAAGCCGCCGATGAGAAACACGATCCCGAGGAGGACGTGGACGAGGTGGTCCATCGAGGCGAGTTCGAGCGAGCCGGGGAGCACCGCCAGCAGGCTCGAATCGCTGCTGTGCGCCGGGACGCCGAGGCCGGCGCTGTGCGAAGTGCCGCCGCCGGCGAGGAAGCCGGCCACGCCGAGCAGCAGGTAGACGACGCCGAAGACGATGCAGAAGAGGCGCGCCCCCGAGAGCGTTCCCGCGAAGCCGAAGTAGAGGGCCAGCGCGCCCGAGATGATGTGGACGAGGTTGTGGGCGAGGCTCAGGTGCATGCCCATCAGGCCGGGGGCGAGGAAGCCCAGAATCCCGACCAGAATGAACACGACGCCCAGAATCTTGCAGATTGTTTTCGCCATACTTTCGGTTTTCCTCCTCGGGAAGAAAAGGTGGATTAAGCACCGGGGCGGTTCCGCCGTGTGCGGGCCGCTCCATGAACCAAAGCGTGACGCGTGTGGACGGGCGCATTGTATAACAGAAAGGGGCGCGCGGTTCTAAGGAATTTTCGCCGGCCCGCGCCCCCGGCCGAGCCCTTTTTGAGGCCGCGCCCGGCGGTGCTATACTCCGACCTCAATTCCGCGCAAGACACACCTCGCGCCGCCGCGCGACCCGCGGCGGGCAACCGGCGGCAAGGGCCGCGGGCGCGGGGGCTTGCGCCGCAGGAGGGCCGGGGCGCGCCGACGCCTTCAGAGCCGAAGAGCACGACTTCACCGACACCCACATCCTCGTCGGCGGCATCAGGGCGTGGCGGGCGGCGGGGCTGCCTTCGGAGAAGAAGTAGTTTCGGGTTTCAAGCCGGCGGCCCGCTCGTGAACTTCGCCGCCCGGCCCCGGGCGGACGAACTCGAAACCTTAAACTCGAAACTCGAAACCTATGAAAGAAGGTTGGGAGGCCGTCATCGGCCTTGAGATTCACGCGCAGTTGAGCACCGAGTCGAAGATTTTCTGCGGGTGCTCGACGAGGTTCGGCGACGAGCCGAACGCGAACACGTGCCCGGTCTGTCTGGGCCTGCCCGGCTCTCTGCCCGTGCTCAACCGGCGCGCGGTCGAGCTGGGCGCGCGCGCCGCGCTCGCGCTGGGCCTGCGCGTCAACGAGGTCTCGATCTTCGCGCGCAAGAACTACTTCTACCCCGACCTGCCGAAGGGTTATCAAATCTCGCAGTACGACCGGCCCTTCTCGTCCGACGGCCGTCTCGAAATTATGACGGCCGAGCGCGACGAGGGCGGCCACGCGCGCGAG